>JBEPXL010000082.1:0-9874 GCA_041641935.1 Desulfobacteraceae bacterium
GGAAGCGATCCGGGAAGCGACCATGGACGCCGAAGAGGGCGCCGATATTATCATGGTCAAACCGGCGCTGCCGTACCTCGATATTATCTGCCGCATCCGGGAGGAGGTGGACCTGCCGGTGGCGGCCTATAACGTCAGCGGAGAATTCGCGATGATCAAGGCCGCCGATAAAATGGGCTGGATTGACGGAAAAAAGGTCATGATGGAAACCCTTACCGCCATCAAGCGGGCCGGGGCAAAAATGATCCTCACCTATTTTGCCGTGGAAGCGGCGCAACTCCTGAGAGCGAAGTAGATCATGGCAACAGAACATCCTCATTCCCATCGCGGACAGCACCATCCCCCGGGGGAAAAAAAGGGCGCACAGATTCGTCTGGTAGCCTGGGAAATCACCCGGAACTGCAACCTCTCCTGTGTCCACTGCCGGGCCGCGGCGACCATGGGGCCCTATACCGGTGAACTGGATACCGATGCCTGTTTCCGTCTGCTGGACCAGATCCGGGAAACGGGAACCCCCATTGTCATCCTCACCGGCGGCGAACCCCTGCTCAGGCCGGATATTTTCGACGTTGCCCGCTACGGAACCGACAAGGGACTCCGGATGGTGATGGCCCCCAACGGAACCCTCATCACCGGAGAGACCGCCCGGAAAATGGCGGAATCCGGCATTCAGCGGATCAGTGTCAGCCTGGACGGGGCGACGCGGGAAAAGCATGATGCCTTCCGCGGGGTCGAGGGGGCCTTTGACGGGGCGCTGCGGGGAATCGAACATGCCAGGGCAGCCGGGGTCGAATTTCAGATCAACACCACCATTACCAAGGCGAATCTGGATGAGATGCCCAAAATCCAGAAACTGGCGGAAGAACTGGGGGCGGTCGCCCATCACATCTTTCTACTGGTTCCCACCGGGCGGGGCAAGTATATCGCCGATCAGGCCATCGAAGCCGGTGAATACGAGGAAGCCCTCAACTGGTTCTATGATCAGCGGGAAGAGACGGAACTGCAGCTGAAGGCGACCTGTGCGCCCCATTATTACCGGATTCTCCGGCAGCGGGCCAAAGAAGACGGCAAGAAGGTGACCTTTGAAACCCACGGTCTCGATGCCGTCACCCGGGGATGCCTCGGCGGAACCGCTTTCTGCTTTATTTCCCATACCGGTGTGGTACAGCCCTGCGGCTTTCTGGACCTCAACTGCGGCGATGTGACGAAGACCTCCTTCAGGGATATCTGGGAAAAGTCCGAACAGTTTCTCCGGCTGCGGGATTACGACCAGCTGACCGGGAAGTGCGGCGCCTGTGAATACAAAAAAGTCTGCGGCGGATGTCGGGCCAGAGCCTTCGAGGCGACCGGCGATTACATGGCCGAAGAACCGCTCTGTACCTATCAGCCGCCGGTTCGATGCTGACGGCGTGACAGGGCGGCGGGACTCCACCGGCGACAGAGAAGAAAAGCAAAGGGCGGTTTCGTACCGGAAACAGGCGGCGCATGATCCCGGCAGGTGGTACCGGACCCTGCGCAGCCGGTATGGGTACGATCAACCGGTCCGTCCTGATTCCCGGTCCGCCGCCATTGTAGACGGCCTGATCGATCACCTCCGGTACCGGCTCGGTTTGACCCCGCCGCCGGAAGACTGGCGTCCGGTGCTGTCCCGGGTCGATGAGAGTCTGCTGTCGCGGCGGGTACTGGATCTGCTCCGGGAAAACGATTTTCTCTGGCAGGAGGACCGGCGGATTCTCCGGGCAGTGGATGCCTGTTCCCGTGTCTTTTTCCATCCGGAAGCGGTTTCGCCGCTGGTGAGCTGCCTGTCCCGGCTTTCGAACCACCGTGATCCTGTCCCGGACAGGGCGGCCCTCGATTCTGAAACCCTGGCGGAAACAGAAACCGTATCCGCCCGGGGAATCGCCGCTGCCATCCTGATGCGGCTGGCGATCCATCTTCATGATCAGGAAATGGCCATACCACCGCTCCTGCCGCATCTGATGTTCCGGTTTGCCTGTGACCCTCATCCCGGCGTACGGCTGGCGGTTCTCCGTCAATTGCCCGATATGATGCGGTACGACACAGACGGCATCTGGCGGCTGTTTCAGGCTGCGTATCCACCCCGCGACCTTCTTCTGCTCTGGCCGTATGCGGAACCGTTTCTGATCCGGCAGTACCCCGACCGGCCGGAAGCGGTCCGTACCTGTCTGGTGCGTATCCGGCGAACAGATGCGCTGCTGAACGGAACCGGCTGGGGAAAAAGCCTTGCCCATGCCTTTCTGACGAGGTCCATCTGCACCGGGACATTGTTCAGAGACCTTTGTCTCATCGGAAATGAAGCGGCATGGCAAAAAACCGTCCAGGTGCTGACCGGGGCGCTGCAGGATGTCAACTGCCGGAAAAATGCAGGGGAAGGGCTGCAGTATATGGTCGCCCATATGGGCGCGAGCAGGCATATTTTTTCCGCGTTTCCCTTTTTTTTTGAATCGATCGGGACGGAGCATATTGATATCGCCGTTCAAATCGCATATACCTTTGTAAGCGCGTTCGGTGAAATTCCTGCAGATGCGGGTAACGTCGGAAATCCGGAGTGGTTTTACCGCTGGCTTGTCCGGCTGCACGAAAAGGCCCCCGCTGCAGCCAGACAGATTTGTGCCGACATAGAATGGCGCATCGGCTTCTCTTCCCGGCAGCGGCAGTTGTGGCAGGAAGAAATCTTTCGGACCATCTCCAGACCCATCCGGCATAACGGTTTTTAAAACAGACAGATATGTATCAGAAATTTTTTGGATTCAAGGAAAGGCCGTTTCAGCTGGTTCCCAATCCGGCCTATCTTTTTTTGAGCAGGAGCCACGAAGAGGCCCTGGCCCATCTGACCTATGCCCTCTCCCAGGGGGACGGTTTCGTGGAAGTCACCGGAGAGGTCGGAACCGGAAAGACCACGCTCTGCCGGGTTTTTCTGGAAAGTCTGGGTGAAAATACCGTATCCGCCTACATTTTCAATCCCATGCTGGACGCGGTGCAGCTCCTCAAGGCTGTCCACGACGAGTTCGGTATCACTGCAGAGACAGAGGATACCAAGTCTCTCATTGACAGCCTGAACACCTTTCTCATCGAAAAAAAGCGGGAAGGGCGTCAGGTGATCCTGCTGATCGATGAAGCCCAGAACCTGAGCCGGGACGTGCTGGAACAGCTGCGTCTGCTTTCCAATCTGGAAACCACCACCAGTAAACTGCTGCAGATTATCCTGGTGGGCCAGCCCGAACTCCGGGAAATGCTCGATTCCCACGATCTGCGGCAGCTGGGCCAGCGGATCACTCTGAGCTGCCATCTGGTGCCGCTCAGCTTCACCGAAACCCAGGCCTATATCCAGCACCGTATCCAGATCGCATCCCAGCGGCCGGGGGTCCAGTTCAACCGCAGCGCCGTCCGGGCAGTTTACCGGTATGCAGGCGGAATTCCCCGGCTGATCAACATTGCCTGCGACCGGACCCTCCTGACGGCCTATACCCTCAACACCCGGCAGATTACCGGCAGCGTCGCCGCCGCCGCCATCCGTGAACTCGCCAGCCGGGGCGACCGCGCCAGAGCCGGATCATGGCTGGGCCTGCAGAAAACATGGCTGGGTATTTTTGAACGGAAAGCCGGGCTCGCGTTTTTTGCCGCCGCTTTTCTTCTCATCCTGATCGGCGGTATCTACTGGCATCGCGGCGGAAACGATATCCAGCCGGACAAAGCCGTTTCCGAAGTCCGGCCGGCGCTGGCCTCTCCTGAAACGATGACACCGCAATTCTCTGCAGAACCCGCTGAAGCGGTTTCTCCTGCGGATCAGCAGAAGAACCTTTCCCACGCTTCAGAACCGGAAACCGGAACCGTTGTCATGATCCCTGAACAGGATACGGACGCGGCGGAAATACCTGCATCTGACGCAGCGGCAGCGACGCTCTCATCCGGAACAGAAGAAACAACGCTGCAGGCGGTGGAGCCGGCGGATCAGGAAGTTACGTCCGAACCGGCATACGTCACCGATCTGGCGGGTTTTCTGAACCAGTATGATCTCACCGCATCCCGGCAGACAGCCCTGCAGGCGGCCCTTGGGCGCTGGCAGAATGCCGTCGTTATCAACGATGACCTGAACCGGATGGCGGATGCGGAAGCATTTTTCCGGATTGCGGCCCGTCAGAATGCCTTTTCCCTTCAGCGGATCAATGGCGACCTGTCAGTGGTCCGAAAGCTGAATCTGCCCGCGATTCTTGAACTGTATCCGCCGGATGCTCCTCTACCGGTATACCTTACCCTCACAGGACTGGAGGATCAGCGTATCCTGCTGGCCTGGGGGAATGAGGCCATCTCCGTCAGCCCGGAAGAACTGAAATCCTGCTGGGGCGGAATTGCTTATATTCCCTGGAAAAATTTTTACGGCTTGACCGGCGTTATACCGAGAAACACGTCGCCGGATTCGATCCTGACACTGAAAATGATGCTCCGGGAGATGGGGTTTGAAGCAGTCGATGTCAGTCCGGACTATGATGAAAATACGCAGGAATCGGTCCGGGCGATTCAGCAGAAACATGGTGTCCGTGTGGACGGTGCTGTGGGGCCGATGACCAAGATTATTCTGTACAATGAGATCGCATCTCTGGTAATTCCCCACATTTCCGATACATCCCCATCGGCGGCAGAAGAGGTGGAAAGTTGAGCAGTATACTCAAAGCCTTGCAGAAACTGGAAAAAGAAACATCCCGGGAACTCGACGGTACCGCTCTTCCCCGCAAGATCGATACCAGGGAGACGATTCACCGGCGGGTGCGGGATACATGGATGCGCAACCGGCTTGTACCGTCCCTTCTTTTTGCCGGCATTCTGATCACCGGCATCTGGCTCGGATTCCGGATGTTTCCTGCCGAAACATCGCAGGCCCCTGCGACGCTGCCCGCAGACGTCATGACAGATGAACCACCGGCGCATTCTCGACGGATTGCAGCCCATAATTCGGAACAGACGGAACCGTCCGTGCCGCATGTACCGCCTCCTGCGGTAAGAAAATCTGCCCCGAAACCAGAGCAGCCTTCTGTCACACCACCACCGGAAAAAACGGATGATCCGGTTTCCCCCAAACGGGGAAAGGCCATTTTTCCTGTGGCCGAACCCGCCGATCGTCGCCAGGTGGCGGTGAATCCTTTTCGCAGTCCCGCACTGCAGGACCGGATGGAAGCAAAGCCGGAAACGAAAGCACCGGCGAAGCAGGCCAAAGCGAAAACAGGTACAAGGGCTGAACAGAATATACGAAATCGGACGGAACCAACTGCTCCACCCCTTGAACCGGCTGTTACAGTTCCGGCGCAACCCCCCAGACCGGCGCCGGAAGTGAATCCTGCGCCGCCACCTCAGCCAGACCGGCGCGTACTGGCCCGGCATGTGGCGCCGCCTCCGCCGGAAGCCAAACCGGAACCGGCATTGGAACCGCCTGCCGCATCATCCGAACGTGTTCCCGGATCCATCGCAATGGAGGTGAACGAAGAGAGTTATATTTCACCGAAGCCGTCCGGAGAAACAGACCGGAACAGGGACACTGCTCCGGCAAATGCGATCCGCTCAGGTAACAGCGGTGCAGGATCGACTTCATCCGCTGCGGACAGCACACAGGACTTTCTGGCGTATCAGTCAACACCGGAAAAATCATCCCGTGACCTCGGGCTCGATATTCAGGCACTGGTCTGGGCGCCTGATCCCCGAGGGCGCATGGCGATGATCAACGGAAATATCATCCGGACCGGTGAAATCGTCAATGAAAACGCGGTCACCTTTATCGGTGAGGATTTTATTATCGTCCGAAACGGCGGAGATGAGTGGAAAGTGAAGTTTTATGTCAGGTGATGAACATCAATTTTTAACACAAAAGCCCGGAGATTATGCAATCCAACAATAAAAACGGTAAACTTCGTGTCGGTGTGATCGGCGTTGGATATCTCGGCAAGTTTCATGCCGAAAAATACGCCCGTATGGAAAACGTGGAACTGGTGGGGGTAGTGGATGCCGATCCCGCGCGGGCGAAGGAAATCGCCGGCGTTCATGGAACCGGAGGATACACCAGCCACAAGGACTTGCTGGGGAAAGTGGACGCCGTCAGTGTTGCTGTCCATACCCCGGCCCATTTTGAAGTGAGCAGGGATTTTCTTCTCGACGATGTGGATGTACTCATCGAAAAACCCATCACCACCACGCTGGAAGAGGCGGATGAACTGATTGCCATCTCCGAGGAACGGGGACTGATTATCCAGGTCGGCCATCTGGAACGGTTCAATCCTGCCGTAATGGCCCTCCGGGACGTGATCAAAAACCCCATGTTCATCGAATCCCACCGGCTCAGTATTTTCAAGAACCGGTGTACGGATGTGAGCGTCGTCCTTGATCTGATGATTCATGACATCGATATCATCCTCAACCTGGTCAAATCCGATGTCAGGACCATCCATGCCGCCGGGATTCCCGCGGTTTCCGATCAGGTGGACATTGCCAACGCGCGTCTTGAATTTGACACCGGGTGTGTGGCGAATGTGACCGCCAGCCGGGTTTCCATGAAAAATGAACGGAAGATCCGGCTGTTTCAGCGGGATGCCTACGTTTCTGTGGATTTCGCCAATTTTGAAATCACCATTGTCCGGAAGACGGACAACTGTGACACCGGAACCCTCATTCCCGGCATGGATATCCGTCAGCTCTGTTTTACCAAAGGGGATGCCCTGGATGACGAAATCAAGTCCTTTGTCCGGTCGGTCAGAACACGGGAAATGACGGAAGTGACCGCTCAGATGGGGCGGGATGCGCTCAAGGTGGCGCTCAATGTCATGTCCCAGATCCAGGTGGCGAACCAGCGGTTTCTGGGCGCGGAGGCATGAATTCACCGGCAGACGATCTGTCCCGGTCAAAGACGGTCATGATCGTGGCCGGAGAGGCGTCCGGGGATCATCATGGGGCGCATCTGGTCCGGGTCATGCGCCAGAAGTCGGATCGTATCCGGTTTGTCGGCATCGGAGGCCATGCCCTCCGCAGGGAAGGGGTCGAAATTGTCGTGGACGCCGCCACCCTGTCGGTGGTGGGGATCACCGAGGTCTTCGTCAAAATACGGAGCATCTTCCGGGGAATGGCCCGGGCAAAGCGATTGCTGCGGACACGCTGCCCCGCCCTTCTGGTGCTGATCGATTTTCCGGATTTCAATCTTCACCTGGCTGCGTATGCCCGCCGTCTCGGGGTGCCGGTTCTCTACTACATCAGTCCCCAGGTCTGGGCCTGGCGCTCGGGCCGGGTGCGGACCATCCGGAAACGGGTCAACCGGATGGCCGTGATTCTGCCGTTTGAACACCAGTTTTACCAGAAACACAGCGTGCCGGTCACCTTTGTCGGCCATCCCCTGCTGGACCGGAGGCCCCGGCCCGTGTCTCCGGACTTTGAAGAACGGTTTGAAGCCGCGCCGGTGGTGGGGCTGCTGCCCGGTTCCCGGGATGGAGAAGTGCGAAAACTGCTTCCGGTCATGCTGGAGACGGCGGAACATCTCCACCGGTGGTTCCGGCAGATACGTTTTCTGGTTTCCCGGTCCGCATCCGTGGATGCCGGGCTGGTATCGGGTATTCTGCGGCAGCACCAGGGAAACGCCCGGCTGGAGATGGTTCCCGATAATCCGGACCGGATTTTTGCGGAAAGCAGCTTTATCATAGCCGCTTCGGGAACCGTTACTCTGGAGACCGCCATCGCCGGTATCCCGATGGTGATCATTTACAAGGTGTCGCCGGTCAGTTACCGGCTCGGGAAGGCATTGATCCGGGTTCCTCATATCAGTCTGGTCAATCTGATTCTGGAGCGGGAGGTCGTTCCGGAACTGATACAGGATGACGCGTCCCCGGCGCGTATCGCCGGTGCAGTCACGGAAATGCTGGAAAAACCCGATGAACTGAAACGGATCAGCCGGGAGCTGCTGACGGTCCGGGATCTTCTGGGCGGCGCGGGAGCGTCGGGCCGTGTTGCCGATATTGCACTCAAAATGATGGATGATCACTGAACCTGTGAAATACACACTGCGGATGCTGCAAAGGAGGTGCAGAAACAATGGAAAATGAAACCCATCAACCCGATAACGGCGTCCCCATGCCCATCGTCAAGCTCAACCGCTGGATGCTGCTGGTCGGCATTCTGCTGGCCCTGTTTACCGGGCAGGCATGGATCACGACACTGCTCTTTCTGATCATTCTGCCGACCCTGCTGCTGGGACAGAAATACAGCCTGGTGGCGCAGGTCGGCAAGCGGATGTTCGCCCGTCAGATTCCCGGTTCGGAACGGGAAGACCAGAAACTGATGCGCTTCAACAACACCATTGCGGCCATTCTGCTCGGTCTGGCTCAACTGGCGTTTCTGGCGGGATGGCATTTCCTCGGCTGGTTCCTCTGCCTGATGGTTGCCGTCGCCGCAGGGGTGGCCCTGGCGGGATTCTGTGTCGGCTGTTTTCTTTATTTCCAGTTCCGGATGCTCAAATACCGGTGGTTCAACAAATAGCGGCATCATGTCCGGCTGACAGCGGAAAACCGAATGAAATTCAAGCTCGGGGAGAAGCACTGGCGACTGGTCGGTCTGCTGGGGCGGGGAATTGTCCATCTGATTTTTTCGACGGCAAGGATCGAATCCGTCGATCTGGAAAGACTGCAGTCTCTGCTGACGCCGTCCGGAACGTATATCGCGGCCACCTGGCATTCCCGGATTCTCGCCTTCAGTTATATCTACAAAGGCTGGAACGCCGCCATCCTGGTCAGCGCCTCTGCCGACGGTGAAATCATTGCACGGATTCTGGGGGGGCAGGGCTTTGAACCGGTGCGGGGCTCCACCTCAAAAGGCGGACTCCGGGCGCTGAGCAGCCTGATCCGGCGGGTAAGGAAGGGGCAGTCTGCCGTCATCATTCCGGATGGCCCCCGGGGGCCCCGGTTCCGTGTGCAGCCCGGCATCATTGCGCTGGCCCGGAAAACAGGTGTTCCCATTCTGCCCATGACCTACAGTGCAGAAAAAATGATCGTCTTTTCCAGCTGGGACCGGTTTCTGCTGCCGTATCCCTTTACCCGGTGCCGGGTCGTGTACGGGGAGCCGGTCTTTGTGCCGGCAGATGCGGACCGAACCGAAGAGGAACGATACCGGGAACGGCTGGAACAGGAACTGAACCGTATTACCACTGGCGCGGACCGGCATTACGGACATTGTATTGAATAAGGATGGTGCAGGTTATCCGTAAATCTGTGAAAGGCACTGTTGAATTCATGTTCACGCTTCTCCTGCCAGACTGCTGACACTTTATGAAACAGATACAGTTGAAAGAACGCCACCGTCATCTGCTCGGGATGATCCGGGAGAACAGTCTCCGGCTTGTACTGGCCATGGGATGCATGCTCCTGATTGCCGCGACAACATCGGCCACTGCCTTTCTGGTCAAACCGGTGCTGGATGAAATCTTCATGAATCAGGACCGGACCATGCTGACGCTGATGCCGATCGTGGTGATTCTGATCTATTTTCTGCGGGGCCTGGGAATGTACGGGCAGGAATACCTGATGAACTATGTGGGGGAGAGCATCATCCGGAGGCTTCGCAATCTGCTCTACAACCGGATTCAGGATCTTCCGATCTCCTTTTTCCAGGCCGAGAAGACGGGCGTTCTCATGTCCCGGATTACCAACGATGTCAATATTATCAAGTCGATGGTCTCTTCCTCCGTCACCAGTGTACTGCGGGATATTCTGACCATCATCGGGCTCACCTTTGTCATCTTTTACCGGGACTGGAAGATGGCGGTCTTCGCCTTTGTGATTCTGCCGGTCGCCTTTTTTCCCATTGTCGAATTCGGCAGGCGGGTCCGGCG
>JBEPXL010000083.1:0-9868 GCA_041641935.1 Desulfobacteraceae bacterium
ATCTGACCGATACCGAAGGGTATATTTATCCGCGCTGGAACACGACCTGCAAAGAAGGGAATCCTGTTTCCCGGATACGGAAACGGCTGGCGGAGATGAGCCAAGACTGCTGTGTTTATTGCGGCCAGCGGATCAGCAATATGGAAATGGATGTGGACCATTTTCTGCCCAAAAGCGCGTTTCCCTATATCGCCTACTGCTGGGAGAATCTTCTGCCCAGCTGCAAGCCCTGCAATCAGTCGCTGAAACAGGAATACGTTCCGGATGCGCTGAAAGACCGTGTGATTGTGGAAGAGATACTCCGGGAAGAAATGGTCTGGGACAACATCTATGACAAATCCTTTCTTCTGAAGGAAATCGCCGGCCACAGCCGGCTGATTGATCCGACATTCGACAATCCGGAAGATCACCTGGCGTTCAATCCCGAATTCTATTTTTACGAATCCAGAACAGAAATCGGAAACGTGACGGCAAAGCGGCTGTTCAACAGGCGCAAGGCAACCGCAGAAAACTGGGAACAGATCAGCCGGTTTGTAAAAAAGATCGTCATGATCTGTGAAGAGCCGGAAGAAGCAAGAGAAATCGTATCGGCCTATGTCGATCTCTCCGGCTATGAATATGTCAGTCATCAATTCTGTGACTACTGGCTGACGGAAAAAGCCGCAAACCGGATACACCGGAGTTGATGAATGCTTTTCTGATGGCATAAAATGAAAGCGGCAGCGTTTTGCCCTGTTTTCTGACATGGCGCAGAAGTGGACAACATACACCGGCAGAGAACATGGCGGAAGGGAAAGACAATGAAGGAATTTTTCAAGGTAATGGATGCGGACCAGGTGCTGGCCCGCCGGTTCGATTTTCCGCGCGTTGCAGCAGAGACGATTCCGATTGCAGAAACCCTCGGCAGAGTTCTGGCCGAGGATGTGGTTTCGGATGTGAATCTGCCCGACTTCCGGCGCACGACAGTGGACGGGTATGCGGTAAAGGCCAGTTCCAGCTTCGGTGCATCCGAGGGAACCCCTGCCTACCTGGCGGTCGGCGGCACGATCCGGATGGGGGAAACACCGGATTTTTCCCTGGGTCCCGGCGAAGCGGCACGGATTTCCACCGGGGGGATGCTTCCCGAAGGGGCGGACAGTGTGGTCATGATCGAACATACCGAAGCCCTGGACGAGGCCACCATCGAGGTCTATAAAAGTGTCGCGCCGGGACAGCATGTCATTGAAATCGGGGAGGACTTTCAGAAGGAAGAAGTAGTGCTGAAGGCGGGCCGGAAGATCCGCCCCCAGGAAATGGGGCTGCTCGCCGCCTTCGGGCGGGAAACGGTCACGGTCTACAAAAAGCCGGTCGTGGGGATCATTTCCACCGGTGATGAGGTGGTTTCCATAGATCAGACCCCTGCGGTGGGCCAGATCCGCGATATTAATTCCTATACCCTGGCGAGTCTGGTCCGGGAATCCGGTGGAGAACCCGTCACCCGGGGTATTGTCCGGGATGATTACGAAACGCTGCTGAAGACCTGCCGGTCCGCTGTGGAAGAGACGGACATGATCCTCATCTCCGGCGGGAGTTCGGTGGGAACACGGGATTTTACCATCGATGTTCTGTCGGCCCTGTCCGATTCGGAAATACTGGTGCACGGGATCTCCATCAGCCCCGGCAAGCCGACCATTCTGGCCAATGTACAGCAGAAGGCGTTCTGGGGACTCCCCGGCCATGTGGTGTCGGCGATGATCGTCTTTACCATGATTACCCGCCCCTTTCTCCGCCATATCGCCGGGCTTGACGGGGAAGAACACCGGACCTTTTCCATTCCGGCCCGGCTCAGCCGGAACATCCCCTCGGCCCAGGGGCGGGTGGATTATGTCCGGGTCCGGCTAGTACAGAAGGAGGACGGGCTGTGGGCCGAACCGATCCGGGGCAAATCGGGACTCATCAACACCATGGTCCGGGCTGACGGCCTGATCCAGATCGACCGGGATACCGAAGGGCTCGATCAGGGGGAAACCGTATCGGTCATTTCCATGTAGGCAGGCCCATGTAGGCAGGCATTCTTTCTCTCCCATTCCCGTTCCGGACGGAACCGTCCCCGGTCTGTCCGGTATTAACGGCAACCGAGCGCAGAGGTGGCTATGAAAACCAAACGGAATGTGTACCTGAAAATGAAAACCCTGGCCGAAGCCCGTCAGATTCTTCTGGACGCCTTCCCGGCTTTCGGCAGTACCGAAACCGAACAGATCTCCGCACCGGACGCGGCGGGCCGGGTGCTGGCGGAGCCGATATTTGCCAAAGTCTCCTCTCCCGGTTTCCACGCGGCGGCCATGGACGGTGTGGCGGTCAACGCAGAAATCACCTTCGGCGCCAGCGAAACCCGGCCCCGGGAGCTGGTCATCGGCAGGGATGCCGTTTATGTCAACACCGGCCATGTTCTTCCCGAAGGAACCAATGCCGTCATTATTGTGGAAAACCTGACCGAAACCGGCGAAAACCGGGTCGCCATCGAAGCGCCGGTCTTTCCCTGGCAGAATATCCGGAAGATGGGCGAAGATATTGTGGCGACGGAACTTCTCTTTCCCCGGAACCATCTGGTCACCCCCTACTGCGTCGGGGCACTGATCGGCGGGGGGATATTTTCCGTTCCGGTACGGAAACGGCCGAAGGTCATGATCATGCCCACAGGCAACGAACTGGTGGACTGGCGGAAGACACCGCTGGAAGACCTGAAGCCGGGACAGGTGCTGGAATCCAACGCCTATGTCATGGCGAAGCTGACCGAATCCTGCGGCGGAGAAGCCGTCAAAAACGATGTGCTGACCGATGACCAGGAGAAGATCACGGCGGCGGTGAAGGCCGCCGTGGAAGGCGATTTCGACATGGTGCTGACCGTCGGCGGTTCCTCTGCCGGTTCCGAGGACTATACCCGGGAAGTGATTCAGTCACTGGGAGAGGTACTGGTCCACGGGGTCACCATCATGCCCGGCAAGCCGGTTCTCATCGGGAGGGTCAACGGCAAACCGGTGATGGGAATGCCCGGATATCCGGTATCGGCCATTGTCGCCTTTGAACAGTTCGTCCGCCCGCTGATCTGCCGTCTTCTGGGACGCCCGGAACCGGAGCGGGAACAGATTCCGGTGGAGACCACCCGCAAAATCCCCTCAAAACTGGGGGTCGAGGAGTTTCTGCGGGTCAAGCTGGGGCAGGTGGGCGACCGGATTGTCGCAACGCCGCTGCCGAGAGGGGCAGGCAGCATCACCACCCTGACCGAGGCCGACGGCATCATCCGGATTCCCAACCACATGGAAGGGATCAAAGAACACGAAACGGTGATGGCGGAACTGCTCCGGCCGCTTTCATCGGTGAACAACACCATTGTCGTGGTCGGCAGCCACGACAACAGCCTGGATGTGCTGTCCGACCAGCTCCGGGCCGGTCATGCGGGCCTGTCGCTCTCCTCCAGCCATGTGGGCAGCATGGGCGGGCTCATGGCCATCCGGCGCGGCGTCTGTCATCTGGCGGGTTCCCATCTGCTCGACACCGGGGACGGCACCTATAACATTTCCTATGTCAAACGGTTTCTGAAAGACATGCCGGTCCGGATCGTCAATCTGGTCTTCCGGGAGCAGGGGCTGATTGTCGCCAAGCGGAATCCCAAAGGGATTCAGGGGATTCCCGATCTCGCCCGGGACGATGTCCGGTTCATCAACCGCCAGTCCGGTTCCGGAACCCGGATCCTGCTGGATTACCGGCTGGGGCAGCTGGAAATGAATCCCGAAGAGATTCAGGGATACGATACCGAGGAATTCACCCATATGACCGTCGCCGCTGCGGTCCTGAGCGGGACCGCCGATGTGGGCCTTGGCATCTATGCCGCCGCCAAGGCGCTCCAGCTCGATTTTATTCCGGTGGTGACGGAACAGTATGACCTGATCATTCCCGAAGAATATTTTGAAACCGAAAACATCCGGCTCCTGCTGGAAACCATCCGGACCGAAGAGTTCAAGCAGCGGGTGCAGGCGCTGGGAGGATACCATACGAAACAGACCGGGGAGGTCATTCAATAAGGATGCCGCGCCGGATGCCGCTTTGTCTGCAGCCGGTGCAGTCTCTTCGGCCCGCCATGAAAACCCTTGCCCATCTCTCTGACCTTCACTTCGGCACGGTGGATCCGGATATCCGCCGGGGACTGGAGCGGCGGCTTCTGGAACTGCAGCCCGATCTGGTGGTGGTGAGCGGCGATCTGACCCAGCGGGCCCGGCAGGGCCAGTTCCGGGCGGCCCGCCGGTTTCTGGACGCTCTTCCGTTTCCCCGGGTCGTGGTGCCGGGCAATCATGACCTGCCCCTCTACAGCCTGCACCACCGGTTTACCCTGCCCCTCGGAAACTACAAACGCTACATTACCCCGGATCTCTCCCCCGCCTACCGGGACGGCGAAGTGGCGGTACTGGGCCTCAACACCACCCGTCCCTACCGGCACACCGAAGGGCGCATCTCCCTGGCCCAGCTCCGGCGTACCCGGGAGCGGCTCTGCGCCCTTCCGGATTCGGTCTTCCGTGTGCTGGTCACCCACCATCCGTTTCTGCCGCCGCCGCACCGGAAAAAACCGCTGGTGGGAAAAGCCGAACGGGCGCTCCGGTATCTGGAAACCTGCAACCTCTCCATGATTCTCTCGGGCCATTTTCATATGAGTTATGCCGGCGGTTCCCACGCCACCTATACCGCCCTTCAGCGCTCCGTGCTGGTGATCCAGGCCGGAACCGCCATCTCCCGCCGCACCCGGAACGAGTGCAACGCCTTCAATCTGATCCGGATCGGACAAAACCATGTGACATTGGATGTCCAGATGTGGTACGAAGACAACTTCAGCACCTCCCGGACGGAGGTCTATCGCCAGAATCAACAAGACAAATGGGAACTCTGCAGTAACCATCGAACCTGAAGCGGTCCAGCGGAACCGTTCGTGCTGATTTCCGAGATGACACCCCGACAAACCCGGCTTCTGAAACGCATCAGCTTTCTGGTTCAGTGCATCATTGTCTATACGGCCATCCACTTTTTTTACGCCGCCGGCCTGCTCAGCGACAAACTGTTTGCGCTGATCGTCTGCTTTTTCGATCTGATGTTCGCGCTCTACTACGGCATCAAGGGGACCATTGCGGCGGTGGCCGGGACCTTTCTTCTGCTTCTGCTGAATGTACCCGGCGAATTCATCCCCTTCCTGTCCCGCCACTACATGGAAGCGAGCTTTATGGCGGCAACCCTCTTTATCGCCGGGTTTGCCCGGACCCATATCGAACAGAAACTGGTCGGCTCGGAGACGGTAAAGGAGCTGTCGGACCGGCGGATCGAAAAGCTGACGGTGGAACTTTCAGAAACCAACAAGGCGCTGCAGGATATGTTCCGGGAGACACTGACCGACATGTCCTCTCCGAACATCCTCTACCAGGCACTCCGGCGGCTGGAAAAGATCGACGAAAAGGATCTGTTCCGGGAATTTCTGGAGATCCTCTACACCCACTGCCATGTGGAGAAGTCGAGCGTCTACCGGGTCGTCGGCATCAACCGGTTTCAGCGGGTCGCGCTGTTCGGCGACACGGAACTGCCGGGCATCCTGACCTGGCGCAGCGATGACATGCCGGAGATCATCCGGATCGCCCGGGTCAAGAAAGAGGTGATCATCCCCAAGCAGCTGGACCACCGCTTTGTCATGGTCATGCCGGTTCTGTCGAGCCTGGATGAACTGCTCTATCTGGTTCTGATCGAAGAGGTCCGGTTCATCAATTTCAGCGAAGCCCTCATCGATCTGCTGAAACTGACCCTCTTCTGGGTCAAGTACATCATCGAGGAACGGTTCGACCGGAAAAAGCGCCTCTCCCTGAGCATCTATCCGTCGGTCATCGTCTACCGGCCGGATGTTGCGGCGGACCGGCTGCAGATGAGCATTTCCCGGCACAGGACATATGGTCTCTCCTTTGAACTGCTCAACGTCCGGGGACCGATCACCGAAGAGAAGGCCATCGGCCTGTCCCGCCTGCTGCGGCTCTATGACGAACTGTTCCTGATCCATTCCGGTGAGCTGATCATTCTGCTGTCGATGGCGAACAGGAAGAATATCGGCCTGGTGATTCGCCGGTTGAAACAGAGTTATCCGGATCTCACCATCAAACGGACCACCAACCCGGAGGCATTCCCGTGGCCAGATATCTCTTCTCGATCTGGGGCATAACGGAAGTCGCCACCGGTCTGTTTCTGCTGGAAGGGATACCGGGGCGGCGGGAAATTTTCCATTTTCTGCTCTTTCATGCCCTTTCGATCCTGCTGGCGATGATCCTTTTTCTGGTGCTGACCGCACCGGACCGGAAACTGCGGCCCCGGCTGATGACCCGTCCGTTTCTCTCTTTTCTTTTCTGCATCGCCGTCATTCCGCTGGCCGGGCCGCTGTCGGTGGTGGTCTACGGTCTTTTTCTGCGGCTGTATGTCCTGCCGCCGGTCCGGCCGGAGCTGTACAATCCGGTGATCAGCGATTTTATTCTGGTGATGAACAAGCGGCTGGAAGTCCGGTCGCTGCCGGTGACGGAAGCACTTCTCAACATGGAACTGGACCGGGAAGAGAGCCTCCGGATCGTCGAAATTCTGGATGACCTTCCCTGGTCTGCGGTCAAGTCGGGTATCCTGAAGTACATGATCCGGCTGAGCCCCTACCAGAACGTGGTCTTCACCGCCATCAACCTGCTCAACACCAAGCTGGATCATATCCTGGGGGAAATTTCCGCACTGGAAAAGGAACCGGGGGATGCCGGAACCTTCGCCAGGGTTGCCATGCTCTATCATGAAATCTGCTACCTGGATCTGAGCGTACCGGTGATGAAATCGGTCTATCTGGATAAAGCCTGTGCGACGGCACGCCGGGCATGGGATATGGCGGATACGGAAGAGAATGCCCTGCGGGCGATCAAGTATCTGCTGGAGGCGAACCGGCTCGATGAGGCCCGGTCCATCTACCGCGAAATCGCCCGGCGGGGAGAGGATACCGGCGGAAAGTGGCTGGCCTATCAGCTGGAGATGGCGGTGATGGGGCGGGATATTGCCGAATTTGAAGCCGTGTATGCGTCCGTTCAGCAGGAAAACGGCGTCTATGTATCACCGAAAGTGAAAATGGCAGGGAGGGCATGGAGAAAAGCGCTGACATCTGCCTGGTTGTAGAAGGCAGCTATCCCTACGTCACCGGCGGCGTCTCGTCGTGGGTGCAGTGGCTGATGGAAAATCTTCCGGAATTCACCTTCGCCGTCACCGCATTGACCGCAGCGGCCAGAACTGAAGCGGAGCGGAAATTCGTTCTTCCGGAGAATGTCATCGCCTACCGGGAGTTTTCGCTCTTTGATTTTACCGAAATCGAACAGGCCCGCCCCCTGCGCCTCTCCCGGAAAAAATGGGCGGAGCTGTCCGACCGGCTCGAACAGCTGATGCGGAACTGGCGTACCGGCGAGCTGACGCCGGAAAGCAGGGACTTTCTGGTCCTGCTGATCCGGGAATACGCCCCCCGCATCTTTCACAATTTTCTGAACGATGAACCGGCCTTCGTCACACTGACGCGGATTTACGATGCCTTCCGGGAAAGCACCGGGTTTGTCAAATACTTTTACAACTTCCGCAATATTCACTATGTCCTGTTCCGGCTTCTTTCCCTGGTCTCCCGGCTGCCCCGGGCCGATCTTTACCACGGCGCCGGCACCGGATACGGCGGAATGCTGGTCTGCCTGAGAGGGCTCGCCTACCGGAAGCAGACCATGATCACGGAACACGGCATCTACCTGCAGGAACGGGAACTGGATATTCTCAAGTCCACCTGGCTGGACGAGCCGTACCTGAAGGAGATGTGGCTGGACATGTTTTCGGCCATCTGCCGGTGGCAGTACCGGGTCTGTGACAAAGTGATCACCCTTTCCGAGCGGAACCGCCGGATCGAAATCGACTACGGGGCCGGGGAAGAACGGATCAGTGTCATCCCCAACGGCATCGATGTGGACCGGTTCCGGCCGGCACGGCGTCCCCGCTGCGGAAGCGATCCCCGGCACGTCGGCTTTGTGGGCCGGGTGGACCGGGTCAAGGACATCAAAACCTTCATTCAGGCGATCTCCCTGATCGCCAGAGCGTATCCGGCGGTGACAGCGACCGTTGTCGGTCCGTATGACGACGCCCCCGATTATTACCGGGAATGCCTGGATCTGGTCCGTATGCTGGGCATCGAAAAAATACTCACATTTACCGGGAGGGCCGATGTCATTCCCCATTACCGCGCGTTCGATGTGCTGCTGCTGACCAGCATCAAGGAAGGAATGCCCCTGGCGGTGATGGAAGCGATGGCCTGCGGGCTTCCGGTCGTTGCCACCAGTGTGGGCAACTGCGATGAACTGCTCCACGGCACGGGCCGGGATACCATCGGACCGGCCGGTACGGTGGTCCGGGTCATGGACCCGGAGGCGGTGGCCGATGCCGCCCTGGCGATTCTGGGTGATCCGGAAACCGCCAGCCGGTACGCCGCAAACGGCATCCGCCGGATTGAGCGCGATTACCGGAAAGAAAAAATTATCGAACAGTACCGAACCGTCTACCGGGAAGGATTACATGCCGGACGTCACCTTTCTCATTGAAAAACATCAGCAGAAACGACCGGATCTGATCCAGGCCTTCTACCGGGAGAGTATCGATTCCCTGGAAGCGGTCGGCATCTGGTTTTTTACGATCTTCTTTCTGGCGGTGATGGGGCTGACCATCCATCTGAGCGCCGAGCGCGCACCGCTGCTCTTCTACCTGATCCTGACCTATGCCACCGCCATTTCCCTGATCCTGTCCGCGCCGGTCCACTCCATGTTCACCCGGAAACTTCTGGATGATATTTTTCTGGGGAATATCCAGCTCATCGTCAACGGCCTCATTACCGCCTCCCTGCTGCTGATTCTGATGGCCCTGCCCCTGTCGGCGCTGCCGGTCTTTCTCCTGTCCACGGTTCCATTGAACCTGAAAATCGGTTTTGTGACCCTGACCACCTTTCTCTCCCTCTTCTGGTGCATCAACAGTGTCCTGAGCGCCCTGCAGAAAGAACGGGTATTCCTGTGGCTTTTTCTCGGCAGCATGGGCCTTGTCCTTCTCCTCTTCCTTCTGGGTCGCCCGGAAACCACCCGGCCGCCGGCCCTGGTCCTGATCTTCTCCCTGGGCATCGCCATTCCCGTTGCCGGGGGGTACGGATACATGATCCGGTTCTATGTCCGGGAACCGATCCGAATGGACTGGTCGTTTCTGAAGCGCCGGGAATCGATGAAACCCGGCCTGTCCCTCTTCTTTTTCAGTCTGGGACTCTGGATCGACAAGTTCATCTTCTGGTTTTCCCCCCGGACCGGCGAAATCGCCGACCCGCTGTTTCATTACGCAGTCGAATACGACTACCCCTTTTTTCTGGCCCTGACCACCATGATGATCGGGTCCGTTCTTGTCTACCGGGGCATCAAACGCCGGGTCACCACGCCCTACAAGGCGTTTCTTTTCAAACTGGAGCATAATTTCCCCTTCCGGGATCTCGCCATCGAAAAACACGCCCTCTTTTACGGCATCGGCCATGTGGCCGCCACGATTCTGATGGTCTACGGCGGCATTGTTCTCTATATCCTGTTCATCCTCTACCTCCGGTGGGTTCCCCTTCCCTGGAAAAACCCGTTCACCTTCCATTACCTTCTGCTGGGAACCGTCTTTTTTGCTCTCTACACGTTCTATTTCCTGATTCTTCAGTATCTGGATGATTTTGACGGGCTGCTGCGGGTCACCTTCCTCTTTCTGTTGCTGAATACCGCTGCGACCCTGCTCTCCATTCTGCTGG
>JBEPXL010000084.1:0-9867 GCA_041641935.1 Desulfobacteraceae bacterium
GAAAGATCATCCCGGCGACCACTGCGCCGGTCCGGATCAGCAGCACCAGTATATCATCGCTGATATGGACCACCGACCGGGGCCGCTGCCGGGCCAGATAGTGCTGCACCCCCAGAACCGCTGCCGTAAAGACAAACACCTCGAATACCGTATCATACAACCGGTTGCGCAGCAGAATCCCGGTGACGCTGTTGGGAACCCCCGTCTCCCGCACAATCTGCCCGACGGTATCCCGTTCCGGCGGAAAATGGTCCATGGGAAAGAGGGCAAGCCCGATAAAAATAATCAGTATGACAGCGATATAGAGATACCTCAAGGGTTTTCTCCTGTTGCAGGTATGTTTCTTTGCGTTACGGAGAAGAACCGGCTGAAAAGTTCCGCCACGGGTTCGTCCGGACCGGCGGTCGCCAGTGCATAACCGGAAGGGAATTCCTCTGAAGTGAACAGCGGCAGTTCTTCATCCGCCGCAAAAAAAACAGCCGGGGCGTAGGCCGCCCCGATCCGGCCCCGGCGCAGGGCCTGGAGCAGGTCATCCGCCGTATCATAGCCGATAAACTCCGTCTCCAGTTCATGCTGCCGGCAGCAGTGCTGGATCGGGTGGAAGGCAATATCGCAGGACGGCCCTCCACTGACCGCAGACCGTTCCCGGTCCCGGATCCAGCCGACCCGGACCAGCATCGATGACCGGACCGCGATCGCATAGAGCAGAATCATCAGGAAGGTTCCCATCAGCACTTCCGTCAGCGCGACATCCGATGCGCCGAAGACCGCATAGACCAGTGCCGCAATGCCGCCCATGATGCCCCGGGAAATCAGGGCGTAGTAGGGACGCCGCTGCAGCACCGTAATCAGGGCGCTCAGGGGCAGCAGCGCGACCACCGCCGCCAGGAGCCAGTCCGTCACGGCTGCTGTCTCCGGTCCACGCCCCGTCTCGCCAGCAGGAAACAGAGTGTTGTTCCCCAGAAAAGAAGGGAGATGAGCGCCAGCGTCAGCAGCGGCCAGTTGACGCTGGACCGGACCAGGAGCCCCGCCACGATCAGCGCCGAACCGAAGGTGTCGGAAATGCCCAGCAGATGGAGTTTCCACAGGAAAGTGCGCTGTCCCGGCAGTCGTATGGTCCCGAAGACCCAGAAAAGGCTCCCCGCCGCCATCAGTGTCATTCCGATGATCAGTCGCATGTCACATCCAGCCTTCGGATCAGATAGGCCAGCAGCATCAGTCCCGCGTTGCCGAGGCTCAGAATCACCACCGCCGTAAAATCGATCATCGGATCCTGCTGCACCTCGGCAAAGACCAGCATCACCACCGCCGTCTTGGTGGAGACACTGGCGAAGGAGAGGAGTTTCTCCCAGATCGATCCCGACCGGAGCATATCCAGCACCGGAATCAGAAGGGCGATCAGCATCAGGGCCAGCAGCAGTTTCATGGGGTCCGTTTCCGTTCCACGGAATGTACCTGCACCTTTCCGTCCGGTTCGCTTGCCGTGGCAAGGGTTTTCGGTGTCATGGTAATCAGAAATATCTGCTCGAACCGGTCCCACGGGTCCGTCTGTTCCGGTACGGCGATCCACTGGGTCTGTTCGTGGCGGTGAGGGCGCAGGAGAATATGGAAGGACTGGAACAGGGCGAGCGGTACAGCGGCCAGTACTTTGATGAAGGTCCGGAGATAGCGTGGGAGGCTGACCCGCTGGCTTGCCAGACGCGACACCGCAACGGCTCCGGCCAGACCGATGATCAGATTGTCGGGGGAGGCATCACCGGTCAGCAGAAGCCAGAAACCGAAGGCCAGAATCCATTCACCGCTCATTTTACAGGTCTCCTGAATATCCCATGAACAGCATCATCGCCAGCAGTGTCACACAGGTCATCCCTACAATATCTTCAAAGCGTTCCCACCGCCCCGGCAGGGAAAACCGGTCCAGGTGGCGTGTCACCGCAGCATGAACGGCCCATCCGGCCAGCAGAATGCCGATGGATTCCATGAGTTTGGTCAGTTCATACGGACCCGCCCAAAGGCCGCCGAAAAGACACCCGGCGAGAATGAAAATCGAGATCCACGAAAGGGAGAATGTCGTTTCCATCTTCCGGGGCCGTAGAAACAGAATCCGGGCCAGAAGCGCGGCTGTCCCGGCGGCGGCCAGGAGCATGGGAATCCGCTGCCAGGGGAGAAGACCGGAAAAGACCGACGCCTTGGCGCTGAAGCCCGCCAGAAGCGGAAGCCCGGAGATGGACAGTGCGGAAACTGTCATTGCCGCCCATGTCAGCCGGGGAATTCCTGATTCTTTCAGCCTGCGGATATCCCGGTCCGGCAGTGCCGCCGTGGAAAGAAAGAGCAGGGTCTTGGCTGTACCGTGGGTGAAGGCATAAAAGGCCCCTGCCGATGGTGCGGCCAGAATGAATCCGATCTGGGACAGGGTGGAGCAGGCCAGCAGGCGTTTGATATCCCGTTCGAAAAAGCCGAAAAAAAGACCGGTGAGGGCCCCGGCGGTCCCGAGAATGCGAAGCAGTTCCGCCACCCGGTCGGACAGTTGTGCCAGCGCCAGCAGCGGAAAAAGACCGATCTTGACGACAATGCCGGACAGCAGGGCCGACACCGGCGTATCGGCCCCGGCATGGGCCAGCGGCAGCCAGAGACCGGGAAGAAAAATGCCGCCCTTGACCAGAAGACCCGCCACCAGAAGCGCTGAGGCCACCGGGGGGGCCGCTGCAACGGCATCGAAAGCGAAAGAGCCGGTCACCGCGTAGACCATGGCCGTACCGATCAGGTAGAAAAGCATTCCCACATTGCTGATGAAGAGATACCGGAGCGCGTTCCAGAGGTGGCGGTCTGTCATGGGAAAGATCATCAGCAGAAAGGCGATGATGGTGGTCAGTTCGATCACCACAAAGAGATTGAACAGGTCATGGCTCAGAAAACAGGCATTGAGGCAGCCGTGCAGCAGGATCAGCAGGGTATGAACAAAAGAACTGGTTTCGCTTTTTTTCCGCAGGTGAAAGAGAACCCCCGCCGTTACCACCGCGTTGGTGAGGGTGAACCATGCCATTTCGGGGCTGACGAGAAGGGTAACGCCGAAGCTGTCCAGCAGGCGGAACCGGTGCACCAGCCCCGTGAACAGCACATGCAGGCTGAACCAGCCGGTCAGGCCGCAGCCGATCAGCGGCAGAATGGCCGACAGGCGCGGTATGAGAATACCGATGATGCCCAGTCCGAAGGGGACCAGCACAACCCAGAGCGCGGCGGTCACCCCTCCTGATGCCTTTCAATGGTTTCACTGTCCATGGTGGGATACCGCCGGGCCAGGGCGGTGGCACAGACCAGCAGCAGGGCCAGAATCGAAAAGCCGATCACGATTGCCGTCAGGATCACCGCCTGGGGAACCGGGTCCGCATAGGGGGTCGCCGGTGCCGGTATGGCCGTGGGCGTGCGGATGCCGGGCCGGGCGGCGATCAGGACAAACAGGCTGATGATGCCGGTTCCCATCACATCCATCGCCAGAATCTTCAGCAGAAGGTTCCGCTTGAACAGAACCCCCAGCAGACCGATCAGGATGGTGATCAGAATTAAAATATACATCAATCCCATAGATAAGGTCTACAATTTATCGCTTCCGTGGAAATGGCATCCCGAAAAACTATCGGATCAGGTGACGTGTGTCAACGGAAAAGGGCATGTCGGAGAAATGTGGTCCGGACCGGGAAAGGGACTTGACATTTTCTGCCGTCTGCTTCTATAGAAGCTCATATGGAACAGAAAAAGAAAAACAGCGTTAGCAATGAAGCCTCCTTCCGCATTGACAAAGAGTGCCGGATCGATACGGAAGACTGGCTCATCTGCCAACTGCACAAAGTTATTCGGATGGTGGCCCGGATCATGGCGGTGCTGATGGTCCTGGTCATCCTGTGGGGGATCGGCGACATTGTGTGGGTACTCTACCTGCAGTTGAAGGCGCCGCCCGTTTTCCTGCTCAACATCAGCGATATCCTGGCCGTATTCGGGGCTTTCATGGCCGTTCTGATCGCCATTGAGATTTTCCTGAACATTACCCTGTTTCTCCGGGATGATGTCATCCATGTCAAGGTGGTCATGGCGACGGCACTCATGGCGGTGGCCCGGAAGGTCATCGTGTTTGACTACAAGGTTCTGAAACCGGAGTACATCTGGGCCACCGCCGCGGTGATCATTGCCCTCGGCATCACCTACTGGCTCATCTTCGGCCGGGAGAATGAACATTGAAATTTTCCTGAACATTCCCCTGTTTCTCCGGGGTCATAACATCCACATCAAGGTGGTCATGGCGGCGGCCCGGAAGTTCATCTTCCCGGATGAACGGTTCTTCCACCGGAATCCTTCCGGGCCGCCGCTGTGATCACTGCTCCCGGCTCATCTTCTGCCGGGAGAATAAACAGGAAGTGCCCGCGCCGGACCCGCCGGCGGATCAGTCATCCGGGGCAATCCAGATGATATGCGCCTTGTTGATGATAAAGAATTCGCTGCTGCCGTGGGCGGAGACATCATAGAGGATAATAAAGGGGTTCTTTCCTTTCACAAAAAAGTCGCTGAGCCGGTCCATCCGCTCGGTCTCTCCGTTCAGGTTGATGTTGCCGCGAAATGTCATCCCGTCGGCGGTTTTGACTCTTACTGGCTGAGAACGGACAGTCACTTTCATTGAACGCCTCCTTCATATCCGGTGAATCGCCTCAAAAATGTTCCGGTGCTGAATCGAGATTTCCAGTCCCAGTTCCCCGGCTTTTTCCCGCAGATCCCGGTCCAGGGCCTTCTTGTTGGTACCGACCGGAATATCCACTTCATAAATGGTATGGTTCTCCCGGGGATTGTCACCGCCCTTGAACACCGCCTTCAGGTTGGTGACATTGACCTGGTAGGACGCCATCAGTGAGGTCATTTCCGTGATCAGTCCCATCCGGTCCGGTCCTTCGGTCGTGATCACAAAGGGTTCTCTCTCTTTGAAAGAAGGGCTGTCTTTCGGCTCGATCAGCGGTTTGACATAGACATACAGGCCCAGCGACGCCGTCTCTTCCACAAGCGCGGCCTGGAGTGTTTCCGTTCGCAGATCAGGAGGCGCCGATACAATGAAGATACCGGAAAATTCGGTCTGCACAATGGTCTGACTGATGTTTTCGATGTTGCACTGCTGCTGGAACATCGCCCTTGTAGCACGGGCGATAATGCCCGGCCTGTCCTGGCCCAGGATGGAAATCACAAACTTCTGCATCTTTTTCTCTGTCTCCTGACTGCTTGGTTCTGTGTGGATTCAATCGTTTGTATATTCTGCAAACAGGTTCATGAATGGCGTGAACGGCCCGTTCCTGGGGACGGGTACAGGATGTCCCGGCTGACGGCGGTTACCCGGCGGGTTCCCGTCAGCACCATCGCCGAGATCAGCTCCGTCCGGATCTGATCCAGGTAGGATGTGACGCCTTCGGTGAGCCCTCCCACGGCCGCCACGGAAAAAGGCCGTCCGATCATGACCGCGTCGGCCCCGAGTGCGAGCATCTTGAGCACATCCCCGCCGGTCCGGATGCCGCCGTCGGCCAGTACCGCAATCTGTCCCCTGACCGCATCCGCCACCTCCGGCAGTACCTCGGCCACACCGGGGGTATGGTCCAGTACCCGTCCGCCGTGGTTGGACACCACGATCGCGTCCGCGCCTGCATCAACGGCCCGTTTCGCATCATCGGGTGTCATGATGCCCTTGAGGATGAATTTCATCGGCATGCGCCGGATCATCTCCTGCAGCTTTTCCAGCGGTTTCGGGGAGACCGGGCGGCCCATCAGTTTGAGGGTGATCAGCCCGGCGGCGTCCACGTCCATGCCGGCAATGGCGGCACCGGTCGCGGCGGCTTTTTCGAGCTTGTCGTAGAGTTCCGCATCCTCCCAGGGCTTGATGAAGGGAATCCCTTCGCCGCCCAGGGCCTTGATCGCATCATATCCGGCTTCGTGAATAAAAGGCGGTA
Organism: Desulfobacteraceae bacterium; assembly: GCA_041641935.1. Lineage (GTDB taxonomy): Bacteria > Desulfobacterota > Desulfobacteria > Desulfobacterales > Desulfococcaceae > JBEPXL01. The sequence goes on from JBEPXL010000084.1 coordinate 5,976, forward strand.
CACCATCCCCCACGCAGCCGAGGGTTCCTTTTTCATGGCAGCCGGCCAGAACAGCATGGATGTAGTCCTCTTCGGTCACTTCACCGCCCATGTTGAAAGAGACGCCGCCGATGGGGGCCGCCAGAACCGGCAGGGCAAGAGACTTTCCCAGCAGTTCCACCGCTGTATCCGGTTCCGCCGCATCATGAATCAGCCGCATGTTCAGCCGCCGGGCCGCGAGGGCTTCCATATTGGCCCGGAAAGAAGCTCCGGTTCCGAGCCCTCCCATGCCGGGAACCTCTCCGGCACAGGCCCGTCCGTCACAGACCGGGCAGACCCGGCAATGTCCTTTCATCCGCTCTCTCGCCGTGTTCCGAACCGTTTTCATTTCCATTGCCTTTTACGCTCCTTTGATTTACATCTTGAATTTGAAATTGTCTATGTGCTAATAGTGAAATTTGACCGTTTTGAATCCCCTTACTGCCTGGATTGCGGGCGGTATCGGCCAACACCAATCGAAACAGAAACAAAAGTCAAGGAATATGAGGTTATGACCACCACTCCCCGGACTATTACATCTTTACTCAGAGAAAACAAGACCGTATTGATTGTAATCGGTGTCATTCTTTTTCTGATTGAACTGGAAATCTTTGCCGTGGCCGCCATGAAATCCGGCCGCAAAAGCTGGCTGCAGATTATCGACAGGAACGGTAATGTCATCCATGAAACCGATGGTAAAAATCTGAGCGATTTCAATAAATATTATTTTGAAAAGAATTTCGGTCCCCTGGATCAGTATGAAAAACGGCTCGAAGTCCGAGAGAAGCCGTTTCCCTTCCGGGCCTGGGTCACGGCGGCAGTGGGAATCCCCATCGGTGTGGTGCTGCTGTTCGCCTTTGTCGTCAAAGCGTATGTGAGTCTGCTGTATGGAGATGAACCATTGCGCACCACCGATGCCAGGGGTCAGAAGGTCGAATACAGTTCGGAATTCGAGAAAATTGTCAAAACTGTTAACAGTTTCAATATCTTCACCATCGGTTTTCTGATCCTGCTGGCGGTATTCATGTACTGGGTACTGCCCAACATGGTCGCCTTCATCGGCAGGGTCGGTGTCGATACACTGATCCGGTTCAAGTGGGTCTTTATCGCCACCGGTGTGGTGATGGTGGGCCTGATCGCCTGGATCGTCTATCTGCGGTATCTTCTGGCAAAACGCAATATCGACAAGCAGGCTGATCTGGAGCGGGAGCGTCTGCAGCTGGAGTACAAGCGGGAAAGTCAGACGCCCCTGCAGCTGGAATATGATCCGGATGAGGAAAAGGAGCCCCCTCTTGTGGCATGGCAGGAGGAGACGCCGGAAGCCGAGGAAGAGGAAGTCGTCGACGCCGCGCTCAAAACGGAAGAAGGGTAACTGCCCTGTGTACGGCAGGTTGAAATGCAGATTGTCACCGCTCATAAAAACATGGATCTGGACGCCCTGGCCTCCACCATTGCAGGAACCCTGCTGTACCCCGGTGCTGTCCCCCTTGTTTCACGGAGTGTCAATCCCAACGTCAGGGCCTTTCTCTCCATTCACAAAGACCTCTTCGATGTCCGGACACCGGATGATATTGACCTGAACCGGGTGCGACGGCTGATCGTGGTGGATACCAGTCAGTGGGGCCGGCTGGAGGGAATGCAGCCCCTCCGCCGGAACCCGGACCTGGAGATTCATGTCTGGGACCACCATCCGGACCGGGGGGATATTAACGCCAATCAGGTCTGTCATGAAGCGATGGGGGCCAATATCACCCTGATGATCCGTCAGCTCAGACAGAACAGGATCGAACTGACCCCGATCCAGGCGACCCTTTTTCTGGCAGGGCTCCACGAAGATACGGGAAACCTGATGTTTCCTTCCACCCGTCCCGAAGACGCCCGTGCTGCGGCGTGGCTCATGGAACAGAACGCCGATCTGGCCATCGTCGGTTCCCTGCTCCGGCCTGTGTACGGCGAAAAGCAGAAGGATATTCTCTTCGAGATGCTCCAGAACGAAAACCGGATCCGGGTCAACGGTCATTCCGTCAGTTTTCATAAACTCCATCTGGAAGGTCATGTGGGCAACCTGTCGGTGGTGGTCCACCACTGCCGGGATATCCTCAATGCCGACGCAGTCTTCGGCATCTTTACCGGTGAAAAGCGGGGCAAGACCATCGTGATCGGCCGGAGCGGCGTGGAGACGCTCAACATCGGGACCATTATGCGGAGCCTGGGCGGCGGCGGCCATCCGGGGGCCGGTTCGGCCATGGTCGATTTTGCCAATCCGGATACCATCGAGTCGATGATCATCGACCTCATCGAAGGAAACCAGCAGTCGTCGGTCCAGATCAGTGATCTCATGTCTTTTCCGGTCTTTACCATCCCGGACCATATGCCCATGACGGAGGTGCGCACTGTTCTCCGGGAGAAAGGGATTTCCGGCGCGCCGGTCATGGCCGGAGACGAACTGGTCGGCATTATTTCCCGGCGGGATTTCCGCAAGGTGAAGAAATCTTCCGGCATGAATGCGCCGGTCAAGGCGTTCATGAACCGGGACATTGTCACCATTTCCCCGGGGAGCAGTCCCATGCAGGCGGCGCGGCTCATGGTCCGCCACGATATCGGCCGGCTTCCCGTGGTGGAGGACGGCAGCCTGATCGGCATTGTCACCCGGTCCGATACAATGCGCTATTTTTATGATCTCCTGCCGGAATAGATAGTCATGTTGTCCGATCCCCTGCCAGCAGACCCTTTCTCCGAACCGGGACTGATTGCCTTTGAAAACGCGGCGATCCGGCTGGGAGGCCGGATTCTCCTGCGCAATACCAACTGGACCATCTGGCCCGGCGAGCAGTGGGCCGTCGTGGGCGCTAACGGCGCCGGAAAATCCTCCCTGGTCCGGGCGCTGGCCGGAGAGCTTCCGGTGGTCCGGGGGCGGTTCCACCATCCGCCGGACATGAGGCGTACCGTCGGCTATGTCTCCTTTGAACGCCACCGGCGGCTCATCGCCCGGGAAGAGGCGATGGATGACGCCCGGTGGTTCAGTGGTGATCCCGACAGCCTGACCACAGCCCGGCATGTCTTCGATTCCGGAGAGGGCAGCGGAACGGCGGAACAGGCGGCATCCCGGATCGGTATCCGGCATCTGCTGGACCGGGCGGTCCGGTTTCTTTCCACCGGTGAAATCCGAAAAGTCCTCATCGCCTGTGCGCTGGCGGAACAACCGAAAATTCTGGTTCTGGACGAGCCCTTTGACGGACTGGATGTCGCATCACGGGAGCATCTCACCGGTATCATCCGCAGTCTCATCCGGTCCGGAACCCAGGTGGTGCTGGTGACCCACCGGCGGTCGGAACTTCTTCCGGAAATGACCCATGTCATTCTGGTGGCTGAGGGGCGTGTCGCGGCCCTGGGACCGAAGGAGGACGTTCTGCCGGTCTGGCGGAAACATTGTCCGGTATTGCATCCGCCGGTCCGGTGGGAGATGGACGGTTCTCCTCGGGGACGAAGTGCTGAGGAAAACATCGCTGGTGATGCGGAACACCGTGAGCATTCTGCCGCTCCCGAACAATCTGAAACAGGGGAGGGGACCGATGCCGCAACGCCGCTGATCGAGATGAACGATGTCACCGTCCGGTTCGGCGAACAGATTATTCTGAACCATCTCCACTGGACTGTCCGCCCCGGAGAACACTGGGCCGTCACCGGACCCAACGGCGCCGGCAAGACAACCCTGCTCCGGCTCATTTCCGGGGATCATCCCCAGGTCTACGCCAACCATGTCCGGCTCTTTGGCCGGAAGCGCGGAACCGGTGAAAGCATCTGGGACGTCAAGCGCCGGATCGGGATCATTTCTTCGGAATTCCAGATCCGCTACCGGAAATCCATCCGTGCG
>JBEPXL010000085.1:0-9796 GCA_041641935.1 Desulfobacteraceae bacterium
AAGTCGATCTGGAGCAGGCGATCGATCCCCTGCCCGAAGATCTGCGGGTGTTTCTCTACTCGTCCATCCGGGAACTGGTGCTGAATATCATCAAACACGCGGACGTGGACCATGCCCGCCTCTGGATGACCCGCCGGGACAACCGGATACGCCTGCAGATGACCGATCACGGCAGGGGGTTTATCCCCTCCGAAGTGAAGCAGATGCAGTATAATCAGGATGGCGGCAGCGGACTGGGGCTTCGGACGATCCGGGAACGGCTGGCATCCTACGGCGGCGAACTGGAGCTGACCTCCGCACCGGGTGAAGGGACAAATATCTTCCTGACCGTGCCGGCAGGGGAGGAACCGTCGGAAACCGGTCCGGTTTCCGTAAACCAGACAGAAACATCAGAAAATACAGGTAAACAGAATTGAACAAGTTACGACTGCTGATTGTGGATGATCATTCGGTAATGCGGGAGAGTCTCCGTATGGTGCTGGAAGATACCGGAGACATAACAATTACCGGCGAAGCCGAAGACGGGAACGCGGCCCTTGCGGCATGCCGGTCCAACACCTATGATGTCATTCTCCTGGACATCCGCCTGCCGGACCTGCCGGGCTACGAAATTGCACAGGCACTCCGGGCCGAAGGGTGCCGGGCAAAGATCATCGCCCTGTCGATGCGGGATGAGAAGTCAATCCAGGAACAGATGATCGAAGCCGGCGCGGATGCCTTTGTCAGCAAGGCGGACGGAAGCGTCAGGCTGATCGAAGCCATCCGGGCCTGTGTCGCATGAACCCGCTCCAGGGGATAACCGTGCGGATTGCCATGTTTCTCTTTCTCGGCAGGCATCGGGACAACGATCCCGGCAGCCGCCGGCCGATCCCTTGCGGAAATCCGGGAAACCGGTGAAATGTAATCGTGTTTCAGGAAAACCGGAAGACGAACCGGTAACCCCCGTCCCGCAGACGGAGCCCTGCCGGAGAACGGTCTTTTACTTCTGCTTCTTTGGAATCCGGCCAAGGGTATCGGCGACGTGTGCGCCGCGCTGCCCCATCGGCTGCGGTGTACCGCTGGTACTGTCCTTGCCGGTCTGGTGTTCCATCTCCGCGTTGAGTTCCGCCCCCATGAGCACCACATAGGCCGTCAGAAAAAACCACATCAGCAGAATCACGATCGCGCCCATGGAACCATAGGTCTTGTTGTAGCTTCCGAAATTGGCGACATAGTAGGAAAAGAGCAGCGAAACGATGATCCACAGCAGGGTGGCCGCAAGGGCGCCCCAGCTGACCCAGCGAAACCGGGGTTTTTCCCGGTACGGGGCAAAGCGGTAGATCAGCGCCAGCCCCACCATGATCAGCAGTGCCAGTATCGGCCACCGGGAAAGGGAGACCACGGTCTGCATGGTTCCGGAAAGTCCGAGACTGCCGAACAGCGCCGGCAGGGCGGCGATCAGAGAAAGAGACAGCAGTACAAAAATGATGCCGCAGAAGGTCAGCAGCAGCGCCATCAGGTTCAGTTTCAGAAATCCCCGCTTTTCTTCTTCATCATAGGCGATGTTCAGCGCCGTGATCAGTGCCCGCATTCCTTTGGCCGCACTCCATATCGACAGCAGCAGACCAACGATGAGCCCTAAACTGAGCGCCCCCCCCGAACTTTCCGCCAGACGCTGCAACTGGCTCTGCAGCAGATCGTATGCAGCCTGGGGCAGAATCCCCAGCAGCATGGAAAGCTGCTGCTGAATGCCGGACGGGTCAAACACAAGGCCATAGATGGAAACCATGGCCGCCAGCGCGGGAATGATCGCCAGCAGGGAATAAAAGGCAACCCCCGCCGACAGAATCGATACATTGTCCCGGCCCTGTTCATCCTTCACCCGCAGCAGAATATCCCGCCATCCCGGTTTGGGAATGCTGCTGGGTTTCCGGGCCGAGCGCCCCCTGTCTTCCCGGGCCGGGCGTGTGCCGGCCCTGTCTTCACCGGTATATACGGTATCTTCATTTTCTGCATGATTCGGATTCATGAAATACCTCCTCCGTTCGTTTTTCAGAAAACCGTCTGACGCCGGACGGCGACAGTGCCAACTTCCCCGGTCCGTATCCGCAGATGACAGAATGGCGAAAACAGCAGGAAAGGTACGATTTATTCGTATACAGTTTAATATACGATTCTCCGGCCTGCCCTTTCCATAGGGTGGATACCCTATTCCGGTCCGCCAGAAAAAGAAGATCACCTGTTTCTGTGATGCATCGCTATAACTCCGGTTCCACTTTCCACATTTACGCCGGCGCTGTATCTCACGTCCGTGTTCCGGCTATTCATCCTGCAGTAGCGCCGAATAACGTCATTCCGGCCTGTCGCATACGCAGTTTTCCTTATTTGAAAGGATCGCAGAATCCCTCATAGTAAATCTACGAGCAATCAGAAATGAAAAACGATGAAGGGAGCGAATCGTCATGGTGACTGCACTGATCATAGGCTTTCTGTTATCGGTGATTGTAGCGGAAATTCATTTTGAATCTTTCAATCTGATTTCGAAGATGTTTTCCGGCATGAGTATGCGACTGCGGATGCTGCTGGTGTTTTTTTCGATCTTTTTAACGCATGTGGTCGAGATCGCCCTCTATGCGCTGGTGATTTACCTGCTGCAGAATCAACTCGGATTCGGGGGGTTCACCAAAAAATTCGACCCGACCCTGCTCAATTATTTCTATTACTCGGCCGTTACCTATACCACCGTGGGAATCAGCAGTTTCAATGCGGAAGGTCCGCTGAAAATCATCGGCTGTCTTGAAGCCCTCACCGGATTCATGCTGATTACCTGGTCCGCTTCGTTTGCCTACAGCTCCTTCGGTTCCTTCTGGAAAGAGGGGAGCGGCAGCGGAGCGTAAAAGGCGGCTTTATATCTGCACACGGATCATATGATCCGTGTGATTTTTTTCTCATATCATGAAAAGGAGTATATCTGATGGCAGAAAGCAATCTTGCAAAAGAACTGTCCAAACTGATCCAGCTCGACATTGACGCCGTTCATGCCTATGGACAGGCAATCGACAAAATCGATGATCCGGCGGTCCGGGAACAGATTGTCCTGTTTCAGGGGGATCACAAGGAACACATCGAAACCCTGAGCAAGGAAGTACGTGCGCTGGGAGAGACACCGCCGACGTCTTCCCCCGACTTCAAGGGCTATCTCATCGAAGGCTTTACCGCCATGCGGAGCATTACGGGGACGGAAGGCGCTTTAAAAGCGATGAAGAGCAATGAGGAACTGACCAACAAAAAGTACGACAAGGCCCGCGCGATGGATCTGCCGACAAGCGCCCGGACGGTGATTGAAAAGAATTATTCCGATGAGCAGCGTCACCTGAGCTATATTGAATCCACACTGAAGAAATTCTAGATCCGATCTCAGCGCGCTTACCGGCTGCAATACAGAACCCGGCGGGAACAGATGGTCTCCTGCCGGGTTTTCTTATGCCGGGTCCGCTTCATTCACGGCCCCGGTAATCCTGTGCCGCTGTTCCGTCCGGTATCTGTTTCCGTACCGGTACGGAACCGGGATGTGCTGCGTGCTGCTACAGATCGTCACCGGGTTCCTCTGTTCCGGGGTTTTCCCGATCCAGATCCACATTGTCCAGATCCCCTTTTTCGAGATCATACAGATCACTGTTGTCCAGATCATAATACCCGCGAACCGTGATGTCCCATTCCGGCTCATCGAAATCGGGCCATTTTTTGTCACCGAAATTCGGCGCTTTCTGCAGTTTTGCCTTATCGATATTGACCACCAGATGGTCATCGGTCTTCTTCCGTACCGCTTCCCAGGGAACCGGAATCAGGTCATTGCCGATCCCGAGAAGGCCGCCGTGGGATACCACCAGATAGCTGACATCTCCGTCCGGCGCAATCACCAGATCCACCACCTGCCCCAGATCCTCTTCTTTCATGCTGCGGACGCTTCTGCCCATCAGAGCGGTGATCCGCTCACTTCTGTTCTGGAAGGACGTCTCCTGTTTCGCGGTATCCTTTTCGGTTTTCATTTCTGCCAGCAGAGCGGCAGGTGCGGCCAGCAGACTGAAGCCGAACAACATCATGGTTAACCACAAGATTTTTTTCATTTTCTTCTCCTTTCATGGCTTGTATGACCATACCATTAATATATGTCAGACCTGACTATACAGTTTTGGTTAATTCGTTGCATTCTTCAATACTTGGAACACCCCATCTTCCGCACCGACGGCATGAACCGCAGATGCCGATACTGAGCCGGATGAAGGAAAAATACGGCCTTTCCCTTATTTCAAGAAGGCTGTTTTTAGATTATTTTTGTATCAGTACTCGCCCTGACCGAAATACGAAAGGAAAAGGAGCTGAAATGAAAATGATCATCAAAAAGTGCTGTGCAGCAGTCCTGTTGCTGTTCGCTCTCACCTTCGGATTTGCAGGCTGTCAGCATGATGAAGGGATGTTTGAAGAAGGCGCCGAAGAGACGGAAGAGGCTTTTGAAGAGGCGGGTGACGAGATTGAGGACGCTGTAGATTAACTGCTGTTTACTTTTATCAAAGGAGATTTTAAATGGAGTTTTTGCTATTTATCCTGCTGGTCATTCTGGTGATCGCCATTCTGCCCACCTGGCCTTACAGTAAGAGCTGGGGATATTATCCGAGCGGCGGCGTCACACTGCTGATCATTATTATTCTTTTGATCATGCTGCTGTAAATTCCGGCAGGGTATACTCCTCGGAAGAACAGGAAAACAGAACACCACCTTCAGACGGGTCTGAAGGTGGTGTTCTGTTTCGGAGAAAAAGAATGACCGGGCAGAAAAAAAGGAGGCAGTAACTGCCTCCTTTTTTCTACCGGTACATCAGTGTCATCCGGTATTTTTCAATCCTGCAACTGTTTGACATCAGGTGCCGGGCGGTACGTCCTTTTTCGTATCGCCTTCTGCCGGCGGATACTCATGGACTTCCTTGGTACTGGACTTGTCCTGTTCTTTCTGCTGTTCTTCCTTCATTTTCCGTACTCTGTCTTCTCCACCTTTTCCGACATCTTTCATTTTCTCTGGCATTATTACATGCTCCTTTCCATGAATGATTTTGCCTGCCAGCCATTCGTTCTCCAGGAATCGAATATCGCGGCGGATCATGCAATCCGCAATAATCATTTGTATCCGCAATCAGACCAAATGACTGGCACGCAGTTGAGAATCCATCGTAAAGATTCAAATCAGATCAAAAGCAAGTTCAGTATCAGGTGCCGGGCGGTACGTCTTTTTTCGTATCGCCTTCTGCCGGCGGATACTCATGGACTTCCTTGGTACTGGACTTGTCCTGTTCTTTCTGCTGTTCTTCCTTCATTTTCCGTACTCTGTCTTCTCCGCCTTTTCCAGCATCTTTCATTTTGTCAGTCATGATCAATACCTCCATTTGGCTTGGTGAGGTTCAATACTGCTTTGCCTGTTCATTTATATATATGGATAGCAGCGCCAGTGGAAAACGGTGCCTGATACCGGCGCGTGTTGACTGGCTTCCTTGACCTGCAGGTCATATTACACGTTTGTCTTTTTCCGGTTCATCAGTCCCATGATCAGGGAAACAGCAAACAGAACCAGGAATATAATGAACAGAATTTCAGCGATTCCGGCTGCGGCTCCGGCGATTCCGGAAAAGCCGAACAGCGCGGCAATCAGCGCAACGACCAAAAATATCAAAGCCCATTTCAACATTGTTTTCTCCTCAATTTATCTGGTTGTCGGCGGCAGAGACTCTGTAATTCATTATATTGTGCTTCTGCTGTCTGTCGGGTTTCTTCCTTACTTGAGTTCCCTCCGTCGTTATGGTTAAAACTATGACATACAGGGATAAAAAATAAATAAGGGATACCCTGCATTTTCCCCTTACAGAATCAGTAGAGGGAGGCGTGTCTGCATATTTTCCTGATCCTGGCTACGTACTTTGAAGAAGAACAACCTCTCCCTGATTTTAAATTCTCATCTCATTTGCACCATCATCCCGCTCACCGTCTCTGTTGAACGGTTCCGCAATGATCCGGAAAAACCCCCCGCAGATATCCTGTTTTCGAACCGGCATCCGGTGGAATCGACCGTCCCTGCGGCGAAGATAAAGCACCCCTTCCCGCTTTATGCAGTCTTTACCCTATACAGGATCATCCTCTACTTTCTTATAGTAAGGGGGATACACGATGAATGAACCCGGCTTTATCAGGCCGGTGCGATACTTTTCTTCACCACGCGGCAGAACGGAATTCCCGGAGAAGAAGGCAACGGCCCCGAGGGAAAATGCGTGAATCAACAGATGACCAGATCAGGTCTGTTACAGGGCAGAGAGGAGAAGGCGTTTTGGCGGCTCTCCGACGAGCCGGTAACGCCGTGACGGACGTTTCTGATGGTCTGCATCAACACAGGAAAGGATGTGAAAGAATATGGAAAATGTACTTCACTGGCTGAAAGCAGCCCTCAAAGGAGAAAAACGGTTTGAAACGGTGGCAATCGTATGGATTGTTTTGATTATCCTCGGTATCTGGGCATTTGCGGAAATTGCCGACGAGGTGATGGAAGGTGATATTCAGCAGTTTGACGAATGGGTGATTACCTCCCTGCGCCAGGAGGCGGACCCCTCCCTGCCCAAAGGACCGGAATGGGTTCTCAATATTGCACGGGATATTACCGCGCTGGGGGGATTTACGGTGCTGACCCTGATCATCCTTGTGGTGATGGGGCTTCTGATGATGTACCGCAGATTCGGAGCAATGTGGCTGGTTCTTTCGGCTGCGGTACTCGGTACACTTCTGAGCCATTATCTGAAGACGTTTTTTACCCGGGAACGGCCCGATGTGGTTCCTCATCTGGTGACGGTCTCGACGGCCAGCTTTCCCAGCGGCCATGCCATGCTTTCCACGGTCATCTACCTGACCCTGGGGGTTCTGCTGGCCCGGATTCTGGGGGAACGGAAACTGAAAATCTACATCATCAGTGTCGCAGTCTTTCTCAGCATCCTGATCGGTCTGAGCCGTGTGTACCTGGGGGTTCACTATCCTTCGGACGTTCTGGCCGGATGGAGCGTAGGCACAACCTGGGCGCTTCTGTGTCTGCTGGTAGCCCATTATCTGCAGCGGAAGGGCGCAGTGGAAGAACCGGTCAATGAGGAAGACGAACACCATTATGAAGGGGAATCCGAATCCTATCCGACTTCCGGATAACCTGCCCCGCGCGCTCCCCTGCCCCGGCCGGTCAACGGCCGGGGTTGTCTTTTCTGTCTCCGGTTGTAAAACGCAGTACGGCCCGCCGGCATCCGCAATCCGCCCTACCGGTCTTCGACGCTTCATATACCCGCTTTACCGTATTTCCGGATATACCGGTTCAAGGTAAAGAAAAGTATACGTTACGGAAAAAATCACCTGCAAACATAATCAAGGAGGTAATGAATGGGTTTCAATCCCCTGAACGAGAAAGGTATGCCCCTGGAAAAGCAGATCAGGGACTGGTCGGAACTGAATGTAAAGCCGTATGACAAAAATGCGGTTCCGCCGTATACCCGATGCCGGGTCATCACCATCAACGGTGCGGAAATCGAAGGTGCGCTCTTCAGCCACCAGTTTGCCCGCCACACGTCAGACCCGGAACTGAAGCGGAAGCTCGCCATGACCCGGCGCATCGAGCAGCAGCAGCAGAAAGTCGTCAACTGGCTGATTCCCGCCGCCGAATCTGCCCTGGAAGCGACCATCGGCTATGAACAGGTCGCCGTGGACCTCACCGCCTTTCTCGCCCGGACAGAGCCGGACCCCGTGGTCAAGGCCGCGCTGGATTTCGCCCTTCTGGAAGATTTCGACCATCTCTACCGGTACGCCGATCTGCTGGACATGACCAGGGGCATCAAGGCCGAAGATATCGTGGGGAAACTGACCGAAATCACCATCGGCAGGCCAACGGTATCCGAACACCGCCATCCATTCGATGAAATCCGCCCCCATTTCAATGCCCAGACGGCGGACATCATCACCAAGCTGCATGTCATGATCATCATCGCCGCCGAACAGCAGACCATGAATTTCTATATGAATGTCGGTAATCAGGCGGAGACGGAAGTCGGACGGGGGCTGTATCAGGAGATCGCCACCATCGAGGAACAGCATGTCACCCATTACGAATCCCTGATGGACCCGACGATTTCGTGGTTCATGCGTGATGTCATGCACCAGTACACCGAATGCTACCTGTACCATTCTTTTCTGCAGCAGGAAGAAGATCCCCGGATCAAGGGCATCTGGGAACAGCATCTCGACATGGAAATCGGCCAGCTTCATGCCTCCTGTGAACTGATGAAAAAATATGAAAACCGTGATCCTGCCGAATCCCTGCCCGGCGCCATGCCCGACCCGCTGATCTTTGAAAGCAATGTCGATTATGTCCGCAAGGTGCTGGCCGAACAGGCCGACTTCAATGCAAAGGGAACCGACTATGTCCCCGGCAGTGAACTGCCTAATGATTACCGGTATTACGAGTATCAGAAGATGATCAACGGCGACGCCAGCGGTGACAAGGCGCCGTCCCAGGAAGTGATCCGCCAGTATATTCAGAAAAACGGCGCGGACTACCGACTGGAACTGGACGGACCGCATCCGGTCCCGAGATTTCAGGAGCGGAAACAGACTGTCCGCTGATGTATGTTGCCGCCTGCCTCCGGGCAGGCGGCTCTTTTTTTTCATCTGCAGAAAGGAGCAGCATCATGGCCCATGAATTTATCGAAGCCCTGCGCAAGGACCACAATGAACAGAGAGAACTGAGCAAAAAATTCAGCAAAGCCAGGAAACCGGCGGAATGGAAACCGCTCTTCAAGGAAATCCATGAAGAACTCAAGCCCCACGTCGAAGGGGAAGAGGCATCTTTCTTCGGCCGCCTCAAGCAGAGTGATGATGACGATACCCGTTTCGATGCCCTGGAAAAACTGCAGGAACACCATGTGGCCGACCTGCTGCTGGAAGAGGCCCTGAAGATGGATCAGGAGAGTGAGGAATTCTGGGCGAAGATCAAGGTTCTGATGGAAGTGAATGAAGATCATATCGACGAGGAAGAGGAGGAAACCTTTTCCACTCTGCAGAAGCAGTTTTCCGATAAAGAACTGGACCAGTTCTTCCAGCAGTACAAAGAGAAAAAGGAAGCGGTCAAAAAGGAAATGTGACCTCCTACCAGGGCCACCCGAAGCTGATTCCCTATGCCTGCACCAAAGGCGCCATCACGGCCCTGATCCGGTCCCTGGGCGTCAGCCTGGCCGACAAGGGCGTCCGTGTCAACGGTGTCGCGCCCGGCCCGGTCTGGACGCCGCTGATTCCGGCCAGTTTCAACGAGGAGAAGGTCGAACGGTTCGGCGGAAACACCCCGCTTGGACATGCCGGACAGCCGGTGGAGATTGCGCCCTGCTATCTGTTTCTGGCCTCTGAAGATTCTACCTACATGACCGGTCAGGTTCTCCACCCCAACGGGGGACGGATCGTCAATGGCTGACAACAGGGGTTGAGATCCGGGCTTACGTTCCGGTTTCTGAATCAGAAAAGATAATCGGCAGGCTGGATACCGAAGGTGGACGGGTGAAAACTCCGGACAATATTCCGGATGTATTCACCTGTCCGCGTATCCCGCTCTGTCATGTCGATCTCTTTTCCTCTCTGGTAATTCCTGTTTCCGTCCGGAATCAGGTGAACAATCCGCGGCCTGTTTCCCTCTCCGTTTTTCTCCAGCACCAGCCCCATTTCACCGGTATCCAGCAGCAGCAGTGTCCCCACCGGATAGA
>JBEPXL010000086.1:0-9779 GCA_041641935.1 Desulfobacteraceae bacterium
GATCGACGCCAGCACCAAACGGGCGCTGTTCAGTGACGGCCTTTCGTTCCGGAAGGCCATCGAGATCGCCCGGTATTTCAAGGGACGCATCCTCACCTACTTCGGGATCGGAACCAACCTGACCAATGACGTGGTGGGAAAACCCCTCCAGATCGTCATCAAGATGACCCGGTGCCAGGGATCACCCGTCGCCAAAATATCGGACACGCCCTCCAAGCAGATGTGTACCGATGAAAGCTATCTGCACTATCTCAAGAGTGTCTTCAAACAGAAACGGAAGCAGCAGCGCTGCTGAGTCCGAAGGGAGAATACACCATGTCCATTCATCTTCTGATCATCGATGCCCAGAATGATTTCTGCGATCCGTCCGGGGCCCTCCATGTTGCCGGTGCGGACGCGGACATGAAGCGTCTGGCGGATTTCATCGAAGGGCAGGCGGAGCGGATTGACCGCATCTCCGCCACCCTCGATTCCCATAACAAGATCCACATCGCCCATCCCATCTGGTGGAAAGACCGGAACGGCAATCCGCCCGAACCGTTCACCCGGATGTCCTGCGACGATGTCAGAAGCGGGCGGCTCCGGGCCGCGGAACCGGCCTGGCAGCAATGGGCCGAAACCTACATGAAAGAGATCGGAACCCAGATGGTCTGGCCCTATCACTGCCTCATCGGCACATGGGGCTGCGAGATATACCCGGACCTGAAGCGGGTGCTCGACCGCTGGCGGGATATCCATCATGACCTGGAGTATATCGTAAAAGGGTCCAACCGGTTCACGGAACACTTTTCCGCGGTGAAACCGGCGATGGAAGTGCCGGGGGAACCCTATACCCGCATCAATACCGGTCTGATCCGGAAGCTGGATCAGGATGATGCCGTCTGGATCGCCGGTGAGGCATCCTCTCACTGCGTCGCCGATACGGTGAGCGATATTGTCGCACACAGTGACAATCCGGAGATGGCAGGGAAGATTACCCTGATCACCGATGCCATGTCACCGGTGGGGGGATTCGAGAAGGACGCGGAGGATTTCTTTGCGCGGATGCGGTCCGCCGGCGCCCGCCTGACAACCACGGAACAACTGACCGGCTAGCGGAGAAAGGGAGCGCATCATTTCATGATGATAATCGGCCTCGATCTGAATGTGGTCCGGCGCAGGCGGGATCAGATGGCGTTTTTTTCCGAACTGACCCGGCTGATGGTCACAAACGGCAATGAAGTTCACCTGGTGACGGAAGAACCCGCCTCTGCCGGTCTGGAACACCGGCTGCGGGAGGAGATGGGGCTGGTATGGACCCATCTCTTTTCCGTACCGGACCATCTCCGCCGCACCGGTGTGACGGTGGAATATGTCAACGGAACCCCGCAGGCCGATGAAACGGCCTGGCATCAGGCCCGGGCCGACTACTGCAGCCGGGCGGGGATTCATCTGCATCTGGATGACTCCCCGGTGTCACTGCGGTATTTTGCAACCCCCTGCGCCAGATACTATCCCCGCCCGGTGGCGGAAAAGAGAAAGATCGCCATCGTCGGCGGCTCTTTCAATCCCGTCACCAACGCCCATCTGGCAGTGGCGGAGACGGTCCTGCAGGCGCTGCCGGAACTCCATGACGTCTGGTTCATGCCCGCCTACCGCCATCCCTTTGAAAAGCACAGCGAATATGAAGCCGACCGGGCCCGGATGATCCGGATGGTCGAAACGGAGCAGATCCGGTACTTCGGCTATGAAATCGACAACCGGCTGACCGGGGAAACCTATCTCACCTTCAATCTGCTGCTGCAGGACCCGGCGTACAAAGACATCTGTGACTTTTATATGGTCATCGGCTCCGACTGCGTGTTTGAATTCGACGAAAAATGGAAATATGCCGACCGGCTGGCGGAGATGGTCAGATTTATTGTGGTGCCCCGTCCCGGCTACAGCCTGGAAGGCTATCACGGGCTTCTGTCAAAGCCGCCCCACAGGATTGTCTACCACGCGGACCTGCCGGATATCAGTTCTACCGAAGTCCGGACCCGGCGGCGGAGCAATGAATCCATCGAAGGACTGGTTCCGGAACCGGTACGAGAGTTTATTCTGGCACATGACCTCTACCGGAGGCGGTGTGAAAAAAAAGGGGGGAATGAACATCAGGATCAGAACGGACATCGCCATGCCGGGGAAGGTCCGGAAAAAGGGAATACCCCGGACGGGGGGAAATGCCGGCGTCCGGCGGTGACGGTGGATATTGGCATCTGCACCATCAAGGATGACAGCCTCAAGGTGCTTCTGGTCAAGCGGAATACGGAGCCGTTCCAGGGGTGCTGGTCCATTCCCGGCGGATTTCTGGATGTGGACAGGCAGGAAAGCCTGGAGGAGACGGCGGAACGACAGCTGGCCGAGGAGACAGGGCTGACGGATATCTATTTTGAACAGTTGAAAACCTACGGCAATCCGGGGCGATATCCGGGAATGCGGGTGGTGACCACCAGTTATTTTGCCCTGGTTCCCTTTGACAAGCTCTCCCGGCAGAACATCCGCACCGCCGGAAATTCAACCGAGGCCAAATGGTTTTCCCTGAAGGACTATCCAAAGGAACTGGAGTTTCTGGACGGGCGACTCGCCTTCGACCATGACCAGATTCTGCAGGATCTCCTGAAGCGGATCCAGGGGAAAATCTCCTACACCCCCATCGCCTTTGAACTGGTTCCGGAAAAATTCACCTGGCCGGAACTCCGGATGGTCTATGAAATCATTCTGGACAAGCGGATCGATGCCACCAACTTCAAGCGCAAAATCCGGTCCATGTACCGGATCAGGGATCTGAAAAGCCGCCAGGTGGACAACACGGTGGGCCGTCCGCCCCAGCGGCTCCGGTTTGAGGGGGTGAAGGAGATTTATGTGTAGTCCTTCAGCCCCTATTTCAGAATGACCAGCCGGTTTCCGGGATGGATATGGCTGTTCCGGTTCAGGTTGTTCCAGCGCAGCAGATCGGACAGGGAAACGCCGTACCGCTCCGCGATGCCGGACAGATAGTCCCCTTTGCGGACCGTGTGGATGATCCGCTTCCGGTTCGATTTCTTTGCCATTTGAGCATCATAGATTTTCTGAAACCGTCCTTCAAATCCCTGTGCCGCCCCCTGGGGAATCAGGATCGAATGTTTGCCGCCCGGCAGATGAGCATCCCGGATGTGGGGATTCATGTCCCGGATGGTTTTGTAATAGGTTCCGGCCGCCTCGGCGATGAGGATCAGCGGAACCCGGGCCGGTACATCGATCTGGACCCGGTCGAACTGAAGGGGCGGGTAGAGATCCTCCCGCGTCAGGTGGAATCCGTATTTCGTCAGATCGGACAGGATCAGTTTCGCCGCCAGGATTTTCGGGATATAGAACTCGGTCTCCTCGGGGAGGTACAGGTTGTAGTAATCCCGTGTCCGCTGGGCCTCGATTCTTCTGCCAAGGCCGTGTTCGCCCATGTTGTAGGCCGCCGCCGCCAGTGTCCATGAATTGAAATCGCCGTGGAGCTTTTTCAGATAGGCGATGGCCGCGCGGGTCGAATCGAAGAGGTTCCGCCGTTCATCGATATTCCCGTCGATCCGCAGGCCGTATCTCCGGCCGGTGGACCGGATAAACTGCCAGAAGCCCACAGCGCCTTTGGAAGAGCCGATATTGGGCCGCAGGGCGCTCTCCACGATGGCGACATATTTGAGATCATCCGGCATGCCGTTCTGTTTCAGCATCCGCTCGATGTAGGGCATGTACCGTCCCGAGCGCTTGATCCAGAGGATGACCTGGGCACGATCCCACATCGACAGCAGCATCGCCTTTTCCAGCCGTTCCCGCACGTCAAGATTATCCAGCGGAACCGGTTCGCCGCAGAAATCGAGGGGGGGCTTGATCCGCAGTCCGGAGATGAGTGAGGGAAAGAGCGCGGGTTCGGGGATGTTCACGGACGCCGCACCGGCCGGCATCGTTCCGGCCAGTACCACAAGGCACAGCAGTAGTATCTGTTTCTTCAGCATAAACCTCATTACCTGTTCTGTTTCAATGGAATGGAAACTTCAGATGTTCTGAACGTAAACCGGCAACAGTTATAATCCGCAGAATCTATCATATTTCCGGCAGACCCTGCAAGACGATCATGGGGAAAATTACGGTATGGCATCCGGAGGCTACCCGGCGGCATCGGGCGTTTTCTTCTGCTGCGGCTGCCGGCTTGCCGGATTTGCCGGGGAGGCCGTCTCCGGGAAAGCCTCCCGGATCGCTTTTGCGATCTTGCGGTAATTGAGCGGTTTCATGAAAAAGGCATGGATTCCAATCTGGCGGGCGGTGTCCGCGGTGATCGATTCACTGAAGCCGGTGCAGAGAAAGACCGGCACTTCGGGACGGAGCGCCAGCATCTGCCTTGCCAGTTCCGCGCCGGTCATTTTCGGCATGGTCATGTCGGTCAGCACCAGATCGAACCGGTCCGGGGCCTCCCGGAAAAGGGTCAGGGCCTTGTGGCTGTCGGTACAGATGGTGACGGTATATCCCGCCTGGGACAGGATTTCCCGTCCCACCTCCGCCAGAAACGGCTCATCGTCCACCAGAAGAATGTGTTCCGTTCCACCGGTCAGTACCCGGGTTCCCTGTACCGGCATTTCAACCGCCTGCTCCGGAAGCTGGGGCAGGTATACCCGGAACACGGTCCCTTCGCCGGGACGGCTGTCCACGGTGACACCGCCGCCGTGGCGGTGGATGATGCCGTGCACCACAGAGAGTCCCAGACCGGTTCCCTCCCCCCTGTCTTTGGTGGTGAAATAGGGATCGAATATCCGGTGCAGAATGGCAGGCGGGATCCCATTCCCGGTATCGGCCACTGTCAGCCGCAGGTACGGGCCGGACGGCAGATCCCGGGGCAGGCCGTCCCTTCGTTCGGCAGTGATCTCCACCGGCTCCAGTGTCACGTTCAGGCGTCCGCCCCGCTCCTGCATGGCATGACGGGCATTGGTACAGAGATTCATCAGCACCTGATGGATCTGGGTCGCATCCGCGTTGACGGGATGAAGGCCGGAGGAAATCCGCTGTTCAATCTCGATGGTGGCGGGAAAGGAGGCCCGCAGCAGTTTCAGGACTTCCTTGACAATGGGACTGATGCAGGTGGGCCGCAGTTCGTGTTCACTGCGACGGCTGAACGAGAGAATCTGGCGCACCAGATCGGTGGCCCGCTGCCCTGCCTGAACGACTTTCTCCAGACTCCGGCGGACCCGTTCCGGATCATGGGAAACAAGCTGCGCCAGTTCGGCGTATCCGATCATGGCCGACAGGATATTGTTGAAATCATGGGCGATGCCGCCTGCCAGTGTTCCGATGGCCTCCATTTTCTGGGACTGGCGGAGTTCGGCTTCCAGGCGTTTGGTTTCGGTCATGTCCCGCAGAATCCAGAGAGTACCGGCCCGGTTACCGTGGTGGTCGTGGTAGACCGATGCGCTCAGGTTCATGTCGATGCGCCGCCCGTCCCGGGTCAGGCACTGCCCTTCCACGCCCTGAAATTCGGTGTTCCGGTTCCCCGGATCCCGGCAGATGGATTCATTCCGGCGCTGTTCATCCGCCGGCAGGTACGGCGGCGGTTTTCCGTCAAGTTCCGCACCGGTCCAGCCGAACAGCCGGGTGAAGGCCGGATTGACAAAGCGGATACAGCCGTCCGGATCACAGATAATGATGGCATCCGCAGAGGAATTGATCAGGGACCGGTAGAGTTCCCTGTCATTGTGCGCCTGGCTGTAAAGCGCCTTGTATTTTTCCTGGTTTTCCCGGAGTTCGGCTTCGGACCGCATCAGCTGTGTCTGCTTTTCCCGCAGATCGGCGGTGGCGTCGTGGATTCTGTGCCGCAGCTGATCATTCCAGAGCCAGAACCCCAGTGCAACCATAATAAAGAGGAGCAGAAGGGTTCCGATGCTGATGAGCTGCCACGGAATCCGGTGCCCCAGGGAAATCCCGGTCCACATCCGGACCGCTCTGTTTCTGTCGCGCGCATCGATCGCGGCAAACCCTTTGTCGATGATTGTGATCAGATCGGCCTTGTCGGCAGGTACCGCCGCATGCATCTTCACCGGCGGCAGCGAAACCGAAGACTGGACCATTTTCCGGGCCTGACCGCTTTTGCCCAGATAAAAGAGTGTGGCGGCGGCATCCCCGATCACCACCCGGACCTCGCCCGCCAGCGCCGCCTCGATCATCCGGAAGCGGTCCGGATAGAAAGCGAACGCCAGATCGGGCATCCTGCGGCGCAGGTCAGTGGCTGCGGGACTGCCCCGGATGATTCCGATCCGGTAGGCAAGAAGATCTTTCAGGGAACCAATTTCCGCCATTCCCGCATGTTTGAAAACCCGGATACTGCAGGACAGATACGGCGCTGAAAGTGCAAATTCCGGCCCCGCCTCCGGACCGGCATGGATGCCGCCGATCACATCCGCCCGCCCGTTCTGGACCGCGCCGGCAAGTTCGGCTTCGGGAACCAGAAGATAGTTCACAGCGATGCCGGTCTGTTCGGACCAGAGGCGCCAGAGACGCACCAGAATACCCCGGGGCTGTCCGCTGGAATCGAGAAACTCATAAGGGGTGTTGTCCATACATCCGGCGACGGTGATGGCGGCCGGTCCGGCAGGGACACCGGCAGGGAAGATCGCCGACAGGCTCAAAATGAGGAAGAGACAGTGCCTCATCGTTCTTCCGCAGGTAATCGAATATCCGGTTCCGGACGGGCGGCGATCCCTTTCCACCGGCGGGGCAGAAAGCGGATGATGCCCAGCACCAAATACGTGCTGATGAGCTTGTCGGCCAGATTGGCGGGCAGCCGCACCAGAAAGGCGCTGGAGAAAATCCGGTGGCCGGACTCCATCATCAGGACCCAGTACAGGTCAATACCGCTGCCGGACACGCCGCCGAACAGGTAGACCACCAGCGGCGTGGCAAGTGCGGGGCAGAGGAAGGTCAGGATCAGGGTCAGCAGAAGCGGCGTCAGAAGGTCTTCATAGCCGCGCCGGCGGGCCAGATAACCGGCGACAATACCGATGGCGGCATTGACCAGCCCGAAGGGAATGCTGATCGGGGTTCCGAAGATACCGACAATGAGGTTGGAAACAAAACCGGTGGCCGCCCCGATCCACGGTCCCAGAATGACCGCCGTCAGGATGGTTCCGATGCTGTCCAGAAAAAGCGGCAGGTTGAACATTTCATTGATCAGAACACCGAAAATGTTCAGCACAATGCCGACAGGTACAATGGCGACGGATAACGTGCTGTCGGTTTTCATAGTCCCGGTGGGGATTGCGGATTCACTGCCCTGCTGACGGCGGTTTCATATCACACTTCCGTGGCGATTGCACCCCCTAATCTGCTTCGGGACCGGCTACATCATGAGGGGAAAGAGGCGAACCGGCGGAAAAAGGTTTCCGTTACGCACGGTAGTCATCCGCACTGATGTCGTAGCGACGCATGATCTGCTGCAGGGACTGCCGTTCCAGCCCGCATTCCCGGGCGGCCTGGCTCACGTTTCCGCAGGTTTTTTCAAGAAGATTACCGATGAAGGTGCTGTTGAACCGTTTCAGCATCTCTTCCTTTGCCTCCTTGTAGGGAAGGCCGTCGACCGCTGCCGCATCGGGACAGGGACGGATGCGGGGTGTCTCCCTGTGAAACCCGATATCCTCGGGACGGATTTCCTCCTGCCGGGAAAAGAGAATGCCCTGCACCAGCACATTTTCCAGCTCCCGGATATTGCCTTCCCAGGGCCGGTCCAGAAACATGTTCATCAGTTCAGCGGAAAGGCACAGCGGCGGTTTCTCCAGCTTTTTGCAGTGCTTCTCCAGCAGATGATTCACCAGAAAGGGAATGTCTTCGCGCCGCTCCCGCAGGGGCGGAAGTTTGATGGGCAGTACATTGAGCCGGTAGAAAAAGTCCTCCCGGAATTCCCCCTGCCGGATTTTTTCGCTCAGGTTCTGGTTGGTCGATGCGATAATCCGCACATCCACCCGGATGGAACGGGTATCGCCCAGGGGTTTGATCTCTTTTTCCTGAAGCGCCCGGAGCAGTTTGGTCTGAATGGTCGGGCTGACGTCGCCGATTTCATCGAGAAAAATGGTGCCCCGGTCCGCTTCCTGGAACAGACCGGTTCTGTTCTGTGTCGCGTGGGTGAAGGCCCCTTTCCGGTAACCGAAAAGTTCGCTCTCCAGAATATGCTCCGGAACGGTGGGGCAGTTGACGGCCACAAAGGCATTGTCGCTCCGGCTGCTGAGGGCATGAACGGCCCGGGCGGTCAGATCCTTGCCGGTTCCCGATTCACCGGTGATGAGCACGGTCAGATCGGTACCGGCCACCATCCGGATGGTTTCAAATACCCGCTTCATGGCCGGACTCTTGCCCACGATATTCTGAAAGACATGGCCGTCGGCGCTGGCCTTCCGGAGCCGGTGATTTTCCCGGATCAGGGAATTCCGTTCCAGCGCCTTTTCAAGCCGCAGGATCAGGGCGTCATGGTCAAAGGGCTTGGTAATGAAATCATAGGCCCCCTGTTTCATGGCAATGACGGCGGTTTCGATGCTGCCGTGGCCGGTCATCATCACCACGGTCAGGCCGGGCATTTTCCGCTTGATCAGTTCCAGAAGCTCCAGCCCGTCCATCTCCGGCATTTTTATATCGGCCAGCACCAGGTCGAAATGGTCGTCCGCCAGCATCCGGAGCGCCGCCTTGCCCGACACCGCCGTTTCGACCCGGCAGTTCAGATCCGGCTCCAGGCTCCGCTTCAGCAGCCGGAGCATATCCGGTTCATCATCGACGATCAGGATGGTTCGTGTCGGCATGGCAGAAGCAGAGGGTCAGGGTATACTGCAGGTGATGTAATCGGAATAGCGGAGTACATCGAAAATAGTTTCACCCCAGCCGATGTAGAGTTTTTTTTCTTCTTCGGCATCCGGTCGCCGCCGCACACCGTTCAGCGGGACTTCAATGGTCAGTTCCTGTTTTTCCCTGCCGATGGTGGCATAGGGGACCGCCTCCATTTCCAGTTCCCAGGGCAGCACGTTCTGATCATGAACAATGTAGTGACGCGCTCCCGCCTGCAGAACCACATACAGATGAAGCCGTTCCGCCGGATCGGGACAGGAAGGAACCATCGCTGTGGAAACAGAAAATATTTGCCCTTCTCTGATCTCTTTGCCGGTTATATGCATCTTCAGGCGCTTTTCTCTCCTCTCCTCCAGTTCCGCAATCATATTGCCGGTGAAAACAGCCGTTACATGATGGGATTCCAGTATATCTCTGGCTGATTTGATCTCCTGAAGCGCTTTATCAAAATCCTGATTGTCCAGGGTGGAAACAGGATACACATTGTCGGCACCCGGCACATCCGGCTGCTTGACCAGCTTCCAGAAATTGACGGTGCTGACATTGCAGGCAACCGCAAACCAGGCAAACTCCGTCAGGGAAAGAACATTTTTATCATAGATTCCGGAAATGAATGTGAAGGAAGGAGGCGATGTTCCTTCCGAAAGTGCCTTTGCCCTGATTCTGTAGATATTGGCAAGAATGACACCCAGATCGACTTTTCTGCGGATATTTTTCAGCAGTACGGGATCGGCCGTATCAATACTCACCGCGATGGAAGTAAATCCCGCCAGTGTCGCGATTTCCCCGGAAGAAAATGATTTTGCAAAATTGCTGGTGATGGAAAGATGCTGCCCGTCGGCCAGCAAGCGGTCACAGTATTGATGCCACCCAGTAAAACAGGTGGTCTCTCCATGACCGTTGACACTGATTTCCCG
>JBEPXL010000087.1:0-9773 GCA_041641935.1 Desulfobacteraceae bacterium
CGGGAAAGGGCATCACCAGGTCGGCCTTGACCGGCGCTTCCCGGGCCAGCCGTTTGCCGTGGGCTTTCCGGATCTGGTAGACATTCTGTCCGTAAATGTTGCTGTCGGGCCGGGCAAAGTAGATAAACTCGAAAATGCAGAAATTACTCGTTTTGGGTGTCGGACTCCGCAGACTCTTGATTCCGTTTTTGCTGATGATCATGATTTCACCCGGATCGAGTTCCCGGATGAATTCGGCCTGCACCAGATCCAGGGCGCAGGACTCCGAGGCGAGGACGTAACTCTCTCCCAGACGGCCCAGGCAGAGGGGCCGGAATCCATTGGGATCCTTGATGCCGATCACATCACCGTCACTGGTCATCAGAATAAACGAGAAGGCCCCTTTCATCCGGGAAACCGTGTAGACCAGGGCCTGCTCGAAGCCGTACTTGAGATTGCTGACAAAGAAGTGAAGGAAGACTTCACTGTCCATTGTCGTCTGGAAGATGGAACCGCTTTCTTCCAGTTCGTTTTTCAGACCCCGCGCATTGACCAGGTTGCCGTTATGAGCCACGGCAAAGGACCGTCCCTTGTGATGCACCACAAAAGGCTGGGCGTTGGTCAGGATTGAACTCCCGGTGGTCGAGTATCGCACATGGCCGACGGCGCTCTGGCCGTGAAGCTCATCAAAATGAGTCATTTCAAACACATCCGAGACCAGCCCCATCCCCTTGTGCGCGAGCATGGCATTGTCACGGACGACCGCAATGCCGGCGCTTTCCTGCCCCCGGTGCTGCAGGGCGTAAAGGCCGAAGTAGGTCAGCCGGGCCGACTCCGGATGTCCATGTATACCGAACAGTCCGCAGCTTTCGCGGGGTTTTTCGTCATCATACATTTCAATTATTCCTGCAATATATATAATCCTGTCTCTTCGATGCGGCAGAGACAGGAGGAATGGATAAATGACAGACTTTCCCGGTGAGGGGGAAAGGTCCGTTTCCTACTGAAAACATGGAAAATCATCCCATTTCCGCTTTAT
The DNA here is from genome assembly GCA_041641935.1 of Desulfobacteraceae bacterium. Lineage (GTDB taxonomy): Bacteria > Desulfobacterota > Desulfobacteria > Desulfobacterales > Desulfococcaceae > JBEPXL01. The sequence continues at coordinate 1,019 of JBEPXL010000087.1, forward strand.
AGTCCTGAATACTCTTTACACTGATCCGGTCTTCCTTGAGCGCGACAATTCCCCGTGACATGGCATCCGCCCCGGCGATGGTGGTGGCGTAGGGGATGCCGAACTTGATCGCCGCACGGCGGATAAAGTAGCCGTCACGGTTTACTTCGTCGACCGGGCCGGTGTTGATAATTAACTGGATTTCCCCGTTTTTGATGGCGTCCACTGCATGGGGACGGCCGATGGAGACCTTGTTGATACGGGTATTGGGAATGCCGTTTTGTTCCAGAAACCGGGACGTGCCGTCGGTCGCCATAATGGGAAAGCCATAGTCCCGGAACCGGCGGGCCACCGGCAGCACCGGCTTCTTGTCGCTGTCCTGGACACTGATAAAGACCGTCCCCTGTGTCGGCATCTTCTGCCTGGCCCCGAGCTGGGCCTTGGCATAGGCCTGCCCGAACAGGGGGCCGATGCCCATGACTTCACCGGTCGATTTCATCTCCGGCCCCAGCAGGGTATCCACATCCGGAAACCGGTCAAAAGGCAGCACCGCCTCTTTGACGGAAACATGCGGCGGTATCACCTCCCGGGTCAGCCCCATCTCTTCCAGCCCCATTCCCAGCATCGCCTTTGTGGCCAGTTTTGCCAGCGGAACACCGGTGGCCTTGCTCACGAAAGGAATGGTCCGGGAGGCTCTGGGATTGACTTCGATGACATAGAGCCGATCCGCCTTGACGGCGTACTGGACGTTCATCAGGCCCACCACATTCAGTTCGGCGGCCATGGCCCGGGTTGCCGCGATAATCTCCTCCAGCATCGCCGGGGCAATTCCCTGGGGCGGCAGCACGCAGGCGGAATCACCGGAGTGGACCCCCGCCGCCTCGATATGTTCCATGATGCCGCCGATGATGGTCATGGTTCCGTCGGAGATGGCATCCACATCCACTTCCACGGCGTCCTCAAGAAACTTGTCGATCAGCACCGGATGACCGGGGGAGGCCTGGATGGCGAGGCGGGTAAAATCCTCCAGATCCTTTGCAGAAGAGACAATCTTCATGGCCCGGCCTCCCAGGACGTAGGAGGGGCGTACAATCACGGGATAACCGATATGCTCCGCCACCGTCCGGGCGTCCTCGATGGTGAGGGCGGTTCCGTTGGCCGGCTGGACCAGCCCCAGCTTGTTGAGCATGGCCTGGAACAGTTCCCGGTCCTCGGCCCGGTCAATGGATTCGGGCTGGGTTCCCAGAATCGGCACACCGGCTTCGGCCAGGGGAACCGCCAGGTTGAGAGGCGTCTGTCCTCCGAATTGCACGATGACGCCGAAGGGGTTTTCGGTTTCAATAATATGCAGTACATCCTCGCGGGTCAGGGGTTCGAAATAGAGCTTGTCCGAGGTGTCGTAGTCGGTGGAGACGGTTTCCGGGTTGCTGTTGACCATGATGCTTTCAATGCCCATCTCCCGGAGCGCAAAGGAGGCGTGAACGCAGCAGTAGTCGAATTCGATGCCCTGGCCGATCCGGTTGGGGCCGCCGCCCAGGATCATCACCTTTTTCCGGTCCGACACCCGGGCTTCGTTTTCCATTTCATAGGTCGAGTAGTAGTAGGGGGTCGCCGCCTGAAACTCGGCCGCGCAGGTATCGACCAGCTTGTACACCGGACGGATCTCCTTCGATTTCCGGTAGCTTTCCACCGCTGTTTCAGTTGCGCCGGTCAGAAAGGCGATCTGCATGTCGGAAAACCCCCAGGACTTGGCCTTCCGGAGCAGTTCCGGGTCCATCTGAAACCCCTCGTCCGATGAGCGGGATGCGGCGATCTGTTGCTCCATTTCCACCAGCTGGTTCATCTGGAAGAGGAACCAGGGATCGATGGCGGTCATTTCATGGATTTCCGCAATGGACATACCGGCCTGCAGGGCATGCCGGATATAGAAAATCCGCTGGGAGTTGGGGGTCACCAGTTTCTGCTTGATCTCGTCCGTGGAAAGAGTGCGTTCCTCCAGATCCGAAACGTCCTTGCCGTCTGCGCCGAACCCGTACCGGCCGATCTCCAGAGACCGGAGGGCCTTCTGCAGGGCTTCCTTGAAGGTCCGGCCGATGGACATGGTTTCCCCCACCGATTTCATGGCGGTGGTAAGGAAATCACGGGTTTCGGGGAATTTTTCAAAGGTCCACCGGGGAATCTTGATGACGCAGTAATCGAGGGTCGGCTCGAATGAGGCCATGGTTTCGCCGGTGATGTCGTTGGGAAGCTCGTCCAGGGTATACCCTACCGCCAGTTTGGCGGCAATCTTGGCGATGGGATATCCGGTCGCCTTGGAGGCGAGGGCGGAACTCCGGGAGACCCGGGGATTCATCTCCACCACGACCATGTCTCCGTTTTCCGGGTTGACGGCAAACTGCACATTGGAGCCGCCGGTATCGACGCCGATTTCCCGCATGATGTCGATGGAGGCGTTCCGGAGAACCTGATATTCCCGGTCGGTAAGGGTCTGGGCCGGGGCCACGGTAATGCTGTCGCCGGTATGAACGCCCATGGCGTCGATATTTTCGATGGAGCAGATGATGCAGACGTTGTCGTTTCTGTCCCGCATCACTTCCAGTTCATACTCTTTCCAGCCGAGTACCGACTCTTCCAGCATGACCTGATGGATCAGACTGGCATCCAGCCCGGCTTTGGACATCTGTTCCAGTTCATCGATATTGTAGGCGACGCCGCCGCCGGTTCCGCCGAGGGTGAAACTGGGACGGACGATCAGGGGAAGGCCGATGTCGTCTGCGATCTGCCGGACCTGATCCAGGGTACTGGCGATGCCGCTGCGGGGAATCCGGAGTCCGATCCGGTTCATGGCGCTGCGGAACAGGTCCCGGTCTTCGGCCTTCTGGATGGCGTCCACGGATGCGCCGATCATTTCCACACCGAACTTGTCCAGAACACCCATTTCCGCCACCGCGATGGCGGTGTTGAGGCCGGTCTGGCCGCCGAGGGTCGACAGCAGCGCGTCGGGTCGTTCCTTTTCGATGATCATGGCCACGGATTCGGGGGTCACCGGTTCAATATAGGTCCGGTGGGCCATGTCCGGGTCGGTCATGATGGTGGCCGGATTGCTGTTGACCAGCACCACTTCGTAGCCCTCTTCCATGAGGGCTTTGCAGGCCTGGGTTCCGGAGTAGTCGAATTCACAGGCCTGGCTGATGATAATGGGGCCGGCGCCGATAATCAGGATCTTATGGATGTCGGTTCGTTTGGGCATAGGGATTTTGTTTCAGATGTATCCAGTATGGCGTTGGGTTGATAAATGCAATATAGCTCTCTACAAACATCACCGGTCAAGGGCCTTGCGAAGCGTTTTCACTGAAACCCTTAGTGGGCCGCCGCTCCGGGCTCTCTGGAAAATTTCTTGAGCCGGACTTTTTCGTTGAAAAACTGGATCGTTATGACCGTGTCGCCTTTGATCCATTTCGCGGAAGTACCCGACAGCCCGGCAAAATTGATGCTCGATGCCTCGGTCGGTTCACCGAGCAGGGCAATCACCTCCGCGCGGGGCATACCGGTTTCGATTCTGTCGAAGTTGGCCTGGGTAATTTTTGATTCGCACGAGACCAGAAGCTCCGAGGCCAGAACAAGGGCAAGCAGGATCAGAACGGTCCGAAACGGCTGAAAGTGCATCACTTTACTCCCTGTACGTCCGGTTAAAGTCAGCATACCGCTCATCCGGCCATCATCCGGATGAAATCATCAAACAGATAGCGGGCATCATGGGGCCCCGGGGATGCTTCGGGATGATACTGCACCGAATACATCGGGTACTTCCGGTGCCGCAACCCTGCCAGTGTGTTGTCGTTCAGGTTCAGGTGGGTCATTTCCACCTCATTCATAGAGAGGCTTGCGGTATCCACCGAAAACCCGTGATTCTGGGAAGTGATCTCGATCTTTCCGGTCGACAGGTTCTTGACCGGCTGATTGGCCCCCCGGTGACCGAACTTGAGCTTGAAGGTCTTCCCGCCCAGGGCCAGCCCCATCAGCTGCTGTCCGAGACAGATGCCGAACATGGGGCGGTAGTCGATCAGATTCCGTATGGTGTCGATGGCGTAGTCCACCGGTTCCGGGTCTCCGGGGCCGTTGGAGAGAAATATGCCGTTGGGTGCGGTCCGGCGGACCGTTTCCGCGTCGGTACTGGCCGGCACCACCACCACCTCGAAGCCGGTGGATTCCAGACAGCGCAGGATGTTGTACTTGATGCCGAAATCGAAGGCCAGGACGGAAAACTTCTCCCCCCGCTGCTGCCAGATATTCTCGTCCAGGTGTTCGCCGTCGGCGAAACCGATCCGCTGGCCGTCCCGCCACCGGTAGGGGCGGGGTGTGGTCACGTCCTTCACGAGATCCCGTCCTACCAGACTGGGAGTTTCCCGGGCCCGTTTCACCAGGGCGTCCGGGTCCAGCTCCTCCGTGGAGATGATGCCGCGCATGGCCCCGGCGGTCCGCAGATGAATGGTCAGGGCCCGGGTGTCGAGCCCTTCGATGCCCATGACACCGCTGGCTTTGAGATAATCGGCCAGTGATTCCGTCGCGCGGAAGTTGCTCGGGAAGGGCTGATATTCCCGCATGATAAAGGCCGACACCTGCACCCGGTCCGATTCCACATCTTCGGGATTGACCCCGTAGTTTCCCACCAGCGGATAGGTCATGGTCACCATCTGTCCCCGGTAGGACGGGTCGGTCAGCACTTCCTGATAACCGGTCATGCTGGTATTGAACACCACCTCGCCCCAGGTTTCACCGGGACCGGTGAAGGATGTACAGGGGAACGTCCGTCCGTCTTCTAAGGCTAACAATGCTTTCATGGCTATAATTACTTGCTGTGTATGCTTGATTTCAAAAGTTTATGGAATTTGAATGGCGATCCGGTTCAGGCGGGCCGGAAGGGGGATTTCTTCTTGCGGTCCGGGTACTGCTGCAGTTTATCACAGACCAGCCGCGCAATCTGCTCTTCCAGATGAAGACTTCCTTTCCGGAAGCGGTCCATGACCTCATCCCGGGGAAAATCTCCTTCTTCAACAAGAATCGGAGCCGCTTTGTATTTGCCGGGCTTTCCCTCCCCGTCGTCGACACGGTTGTGGGCATAGCCGATGGCCCGGTGCCAGGTCAGGGCATGCTGGTCTTTCTGCTTGTTGTAGCAGAGCTGAAAGCCGCATATCTGTCCTGTTTCATCGGTCCAGACAATCAAGTCAAAATAATCGTCGGCAAACCACCGGCGCGTTGGCTCTTCGCTGACCTGCCGGACGTTGGTGATCTCTTTCAACATGCCGTAACACACCATTCGGCCTGAAAAGTCGTCTTTACTGTATGATCGGGAAGAAAAATGAAGGATGACGGGTTTAATCTGTTGTGCCGTGATCTCTTCTCGTCTGCTTCCCGCAGTATAACGGTATGAAACTGTTTTTTCAATTCTTAATTATTATTTTTCGGGCGCGGCACTCTATCCGGCAAACAGCGGTGCATCGCTTTCGGGGATCAGCCCCGCGGCTGCGGCCCGCCGGAAGAGCCCGCGGACGGCGGCTTCGCCCTCGTCTCCCAGATCGCGGGTGAAGGCATTTACGTACAGGTCGATATGCTGCCGGATAACATCCGGGGCCATTTCCTGTGCATGGGTGCGGATATAGCCGGCGGCTGCCTCCGGATGGGCGGCGGCATAAATGACGCTTTCCCGGATCGCCGTCTCCACGGTCAGCGCCGTTTCCGTCCCCAGGGAACGGCGGATGGCAATGCAGCCCAGGGGAATCGGCAGGCCGGTTTCGGTTTCCCACCACTGTCCCAGGTCGGTCAGGCAGACGAGACCATGATCCGGGTAGGTGAACCGTCCTTCGTGAATGATGACACCGGCTTCGCAATCGCCGGATGCCACAGCCGGCATGATCCGGTCGAATGTCATGGGAACCATGTCCGGTTCCTTTCCCAGATACAGCCCCAGCAGCAGACAGGCGGTGGTGTGCAGACCGGGAACGGCAATGGAAACCTCCTGCAGCCGCGCCGGATCGAACCCGGGCCGGGCTACAATCAGGGGGCCGCATCCCCGCCCCAGGGCCGCGCCGCTTCTGAGCAGACCGTACCGCTCCCGCAGATGGCCCAGGGCCGCAAAGGATAGTTTGGTCACATCCAGTCTTTCCTGTTCCGCCGACTGGTTCAGGGTTTCCACATCCTCCAGAACGGTATCGAAAGTGATGTCCCCGCAGAAGATCAGGCCGTGAGCCAGCGCGTAAAAGAGAAACGTGTCATTGGGACAGGTTGAATAGCCGAGGGTGAGTCGCCGGTTCATGCTGTCGTTCCTTTGCGGAGATCCGCTGCAAGTGCGTGCAACAGCACCAGTACCGCTGCCGCGCCGTGTTCAAAGGCGATATCGAAATTCCACAGGGCCAGATTCCGGTTCCCTGCGCGGTTGCTGGCGGACCGGATTTCCAGAAACGGAATGCCGTACCAGGCCGCCACAAAGGCGGCCCCGGCTCCCTCCATTGCTTCCATGCAGGGGCGGTACCGGGCATAGATGGCGTCCGCCCGCCGGTCCGTTGCCGTAATGGTGGATACGGTGACAAAGGGACCGCTTCCCACCCGGATAGCCTTACCGCTCCAGGCGTCCCGGAGCCGCGCCGCCGACCAGTCGCTCCAGCCGGGATCGACGGGGTACCGGTTCCGGACCACCAGGTCACCCTTTTCCAGCACCGGAAAGGGAAGGGGGGCCGGAAGAAGCTCTGTTTCCGATTCGATCCCCAGTTCCAGATCGGTTTCCCCGGTCGCCACAGCGATATCGCCGACCCGGAGACCGGATGCTGCAAAGGCCCCCGCACAGCCGGTCTGCAGCATCAGGCCGGGCCGTTCCTGCTCCACCGCTGCGGTCAGTGCCTGGACCGTATTGGCCATTCCCGGCCCCGTCACCAGCAGCCGGACCGGAATGCCGTGAATCCGTCCGTTCCGGAGCCGTCGCTGTCCGCATGCCGTCTGTCCGGTTTCCGTCAGCCGGTCCGCCAGACCGGCCAGTTCTCCGGGAACCGCCGCGGTGATCAGCACCGGTCCGCCGGGATGCCCTGGAGGCCGAACCGGAGCATTTCCGTCAGTTCCGTGATCCATTGCCGGGCCTCCGCTTCTGTGCAGTTGTAGATTCCCAGACCGGTGTCGAGATGGGGGACGACCTGGGCCTGCAGAAAACGGTCCATGACCGCATCCAGTACAAAGCTCGCCCGGTCCAGATCCAGTTCCGGCCGGATTTCCCCCCGCTGCCGGGCATCCGTCAGCAGCGACCGGAGGTATTTGAGGCTGTATCCCCGCAGGGAAAGGAGAATCTCGTTCCGGAAGGGGATGTCATACTCGAAGATGGTGCGGATGTAAAGTCTGTAGATGACAGGATGTTTCTGCAGAAACAGAACACCGGCCAGGAGGGTCGCCTCCAGTCGTGTGAAGAGATTCTCGTCCGCTGTCTGGTCGCGTACCGTCCGGAGGTAGTTTTTTACCGTTTCCATGGCCGTGTGGAAGGCAAACAGGAAAAGCCCCTTTTTGTCTCCGAAATACTGAAAGATGGACCCCTTGGCGATTCCCAGCCGGTCCACCATGGCATTGATGCTGGCGCGGGTGTATCCTTTTTCGCTGAACTCCTCCACGGCGACCCGGATGATCCGGTCCTGCTTGGTTTTGGAAAGGTTCTGAAACGTCTTCAGGGGGATCATGCAAACACGACACCCGCGTATCCGACAAAACTGTCGCCCGGATGCTTCTCATAGCTGGTGGCATAGGTAAGGGATTCCGCCTGGTCCGCACCGGCCGCCCTGGATGCTTCCAGTGCCGCCGCCGCCGCCCCCGCACAGCAGGCGTTCTGGTTTTCGATCCCCTGGCGGATGACTTCCCCGGCATCCATGGAGAGCAGCGCGTCGATGAACTTCCGGTCATTTTCATACCGGACCCATTCCACCGCCTGGGGGCCGGTTCCCTGGGGGGTATAGCCGTAATTGAGGCCGTAATGGGTCAGATCGGTGGAGCCGATGATCTTGAGTTTGAGCCCCCGTTTCTGCGCCGCCTGGACAGTGGCCGCGGCGATTTGGAGGGAAACATCGGCTGGCGGCGCACCGATGGGAACAATTTTCGCATCTTTAAAAAAGTGTTTCACAAAGGGAAGCTGGAGTTCAATGGTGTTGTCCTGGGTAAACCGTTCCGGTGTTTCAATGGTGAAGTTGAACTGTTTTTTCAGGTCACCGGCGATCTCCTCATGAATTTCCAGCGGCCCGAAGGGCGTTCCCCAGGCGCCTTCGGCCATCAGATGCGGTGTGGAGCCGGGATGCATATGCATGCCGAAGATGGCGATCACATCCGGCTGTTCCTGCCTGCTGAGAGAATAGATGACATTGCAGGCGATGCTGCCGGAAAAAAACCACCCGGCGTGGGGAACGATGCCGCCGATGAGGTTCCTGTCTTCGATCCGGTCGGTCTTTCCTTCCTCTAAAAAGTGCTGAATTTCCTGTTCACACGCATCGGCATCGCCGGGATACCAGGTTCCTGCGAAAAGGGGTTTTCTGATATTTGTCATATTTTTTCCGCTCCTTTCGTTGGTTCGGTTGCCTGTGCAGTCCTCCTGCGGAATTTCACGTTCCGCCTTATACATTGTATAATCATGCCAATCAAGGGTTGAGATTTTGAAACAACCGAGTTGACAAATCTTGTTTTACCCACAATCATAGAGCGTTACACATCGAATACATTCAACGCTCTTGAAGAGGGGGAAATATGGACTGGGAAA
>JBEPXL010000088.1:0-9673 GCA_041641935.1 Desulfobacteraceae bacterium
CTTTCTGCCGTTTCTGGAGAATGACCCGGAACGGCTCTTCCACGGCCTCCACAGCTTCGGCAGCCGGTACGCCTTCAACGGTCCGGTCCACGCGCCCCTCCGCGCCATGTTCGGCGGTGACATGGCCCCGGCCACCGCTCATGTCAAAGTTCTGCTTCCGGCGGCACTGGTCCTGGGTTACTGGCGGTTCCATCCCCGGAGAAGCCGCCGGTACGGTCCGCTTTCACCGGGATTCCGGGATGACCCCGTCTCCGGCTGCTTCTTTGCGCTGGGGGCGCTGCTGCTTCTCTCCCCCACGGTCCATTTCTGGTATCTGACCTGGATCATCCCGTTTCTGGCAATCCGCCCCTTTGCCTCCTGGACGGTTCTCTGCCTCACCATCAGCTTCTATTTTGTCACCGTCGGCAATCTTCACGCCACCGGACGCTGGCATCTTCCGGCCTGGGCCTTTGCGGCCCAGTGGCTCCCCTTCGGGCTGCTCTTTGCCGGGGATGTCTACCGGTTTGTCCGGCAGATCGCCTCCGCCGCACCCGTTCCGGAGACGGCCCCGGAAACCGTCTCCGTCGTGATTCCGGTCCGGGATGAGGCCGACCGGATTGCGGACTGCGTCTCCGCAGTGCGGGATGATCCGGCGGTCCATGAGGTGATTGTCGTAGACGGCGGCTCCACCGACGCGACCGTGCTTCTGGCCCGGAACGCGGGAGCGCAGGTTCTCCACCATCGGGCGCCTCCTGAAAAGGGCGGGGGCCGGGGCGGCCAGATCCATGCCGGTGTAAAGGCCGCCACCGGGGACATCGTGGCCGTCGTCCATGCCGACACCCTTGTGACCCGTCCGGCCTTCACCCGCATCCGGGAACTGCTCGCCCGGCAGGAGATGATCGTCGGCGGTGCGGTCGGCGGCTCTTTTTCCGGAACCGGCTGGCGGCTGCGGCTGCTGGAACTGGCCAACGACTTCCGGGCCGCCTTTTTCGGGATCAGCTTCGGGGATCAGGTCCAGTTTTTCCGCCGCCGGGCTGTGATGGAGACCGGTCAGCTTCCCGATACGCCGCTGATGGAGGATGTGGAACTGAGCCTCCGGCTGTCCCGCCTCGGCAGAACGGTATTTCTCTTCGGTGACGCGGTCGTGTCGGCCCGGCGGTGGCGCACCAATGTTTCCGGACGGACCCTGCTGGTACTCCGCCTCTTTACCGCCTATCTCTGGCAGCGGTTTCGGGGAACGGTGGATACGGCGGCCATGTACCGCCGGTACTACGGGGAATGAACTTGATTTTTCAATGGGACGTGTTATTTTGATGCAGAATATCAATCACTGGAGGTGAGACAATGCCAATATACGAGTACGAGTGTAAAGACTGCCACACTACATTTGAAAAACTGATGCTGAGCTGCGATGACGATGAAAACATGGAATGCCCGGAATGCCGGTGCGGGGATGTGGGGAAACTGATGTCCGCGGGTGCGGTACGGCCCCAGGGCATTCCCAAAGGGTCCGGCGGATTTACACCGCCGCCCAGCAAATGTTCCGCCGGCGGCGGCTGAGCCATCTGACCGTCTCCAGTTGGGAGACCTGAAAACAGCCAAAAAGTAAATCGACGAATTCCGGCAGACCGGGAGGAAAGCTACCGCCCGGCCTGCCCTGTTACGGGTGAGGTCCGGAACCGCCGGGCCGCACCGGTCAGAAGCAGGGTAAAGATCATCAGCGGAAACGGCGCCACCTGAAAAACCTGGGCCGGAACCGATGGAAACCACTCCTGCAGGTAGATGCCCATCACCTGCAGAAACGCGAAGAGATAGGCCCCGATGGCGGCCCGGACCGGATGCCAGCCGCCGAAAATGACCAGGGCCAGCGCAATCCAGCCGGTTCCTTCCGCTCCCTGGGGGCGTCCCCACCCCGGCTTGACCGCCAGGGAAAAGGTCGCCCCGGCCAGCCCCACCAGACATCCCCCGCAGAGCGCATAGACGAGCTGCACCGTCTTCGGGTCAATCCCGCGGGCGTAGGCGGCCTTCGGATGTTCCCCCACCGCCTGAAGATTCAGCCCCGGCGTTGTCCTGTAGAGATACCACCAGAGAACCCCGATCAGCAGCAGACTCAGGTAGACCGGCAGGCTCTGCTGAAAGAAGACCGGCCCCAGAAACGGTATCTCCCGGAGCAGGGGAACCGGCAGGGGACCGGCCTGGGGACCCTGCAGCCGGGCATAGGGATTTCCCAGAAAGTAGGCCAGATCCCGGGCCATGAGGGTCAGCACGAATCCCACCGCCACCTGGGACTGCTTCAGATAGACACTGAAGACCGCCACCACGGCTGCCACAAGCGCCCCCACCGCCGCCGCCGCCAGAAATCCCCAGAAGAGACTCCCGCTCAGGTACGCGACCGTAAACCCCGTCATGGCGCTCAGCAGGATGGAGCCATCCAGGGAAAGATTGATCAGTCCGGCCTTTTCCGTCAGGGTTTCCCCGAGGGTCGCCAGGACAATGGGAGCGGCCCCGGCCACGACACCGGCAAAAAGGAGGGTGAGGTTCAGGTCGTTCACCGGTTCATCTCCCGTTCCTGTCTCCGCATGTGCCAGGCATGGACCGCCAGGGTCGCCAGCACCAGCGCGCCCTGGATGACACCGCTGAGGGAGGAGTCGATCCGGAGCATCATGGGAAGCTGAATGCTGCCGACATTGAGGGCCGCGAAAAAGAGCGCGACCGCCGGGGTGAGCCAGACCCGGTATCCGGCCAGCATCACCACCAGCAGGGCCAGATATCCGTAATTGCTGGAGATGGCCGGAATCAGCCGGTGGTAGATCCCGGTCACCTGCACGCTTCCCGCCAGCCCGGCAAATCCCCCGGCAAAGCTCATGGCCAGCAGCATGTAGAGGCCGGGCCGCAGGCCGAAGAGCCGGGTCGCGCGGGGATTGCCGCCGATGGCCCGGAGGCTCAGGCCGACCCGGGTGTAGCGGAGCAGCAGCGCGGTCACAATGACGGCAAGGACGGCGAGGGTGAGCCCCACCGGCGAGAGGCGGAAAGGCCGCAGGACCGGCAGCCAGAGTTCCCGGGAAAAGAGTTCCGTGCCGCTCATGGAGGCGATGCCGGGTCGTTTCCAGGGGCCGAAGATCAGCCACAGGAGAAGCCCCTGGGCCACAAAATTGAGCCCCAGCCCCGCAAAAATTTCATTGACCCCGCCTTTTGTCTTCAGAAATCCCGCCAGAAGCGCCCAGAGCGCCCCGCCCGCAAGCCCCCCGAGAAAGGCAAGCACCAGAAACAGCAACGGAAACTGTTCCGCCGCGCTGAACCGGAGTACCAGTGTCGTCAGCACCGCCCCCAGCATCATCTGCCCTTCCACACCGATGTTCCACAACCCGATCCGGAAGGTGTACAGAAGACCGCAGGCACAGAGGGTGAGGGGAATCCAGGCATTGAGAACGTGGGCAAACTTGTTCCAGGAACCGAAGGCACCTTTGAAGAGGTGAAGGTATGCCGCCAGCGGCGGCGCACCGGCGAAGAGCAGGATCAGGGTCGTAAAGGCAAAGGCCGCCAGGATTCCCAGCAGGAGGTATCTGCCGTACCGGATCAGAAGGGTCATGTCAGATCACCGGACGCCGGTGGCCGGGGAAGGCGTGGCGGATTGAACCGGTGTCTCCGGCGATGGCCCGGCCCAGTTCCGCCACACCGGTTTCGTCGGTCCGCACATCCCGGACGATCCGTCCGTCGAAGAAAACCAGCACCCGGTCGGCGGCCATGAGAATCTCGTCCAGTTCCGGGGAGGAAAAGATGATCGCCATCTCCGGATCATGCCCTCCGTACCCCTGCAGGTGTTCCCAGACCCAGTGGGCCGAGGCCAGATCGAGCCCCCGGGTGGGATTTTCCAGCAGCAGCAGGGACGGATTCCGGGGCAGAAAGGAGAGCAGGAGCCGCTGCTGGTTTCCGCCGGAGAGGGCTTCGACCCGGGCGTCCGGGGTTCCCTTGACGCGGAAGTCCCGGATCCGGTCCTGGGCCTTCAGAAAGGCAGCGGTCCACTTCACCAGAAACGGATGCCGCCGGTCCCGGAGGGCAAAATGCTCGGTAATGGTCAGCCCCGGCACCAGCCCCTCGGCCAGACGGTCCGTGGGCAGAAAGCAGACCCCTTTCCGGCGGAAGGCATGGTAGTCCCGGCCGGTCATGGGCATCTCATTGAGGGTGACCGTTCCCTGCCCGGGCCGGGTCAGCCCGGCCGCCACCCGGAGAAAAACCCCCTGCCCGCTTCCTTCCAGACCGGCCAGACCCACCCGTTCCCCGGCATGGATGGTCACATCACAGGAGATCAGTCCGGTACGGCCACCGGGGGCCGAAACGTTCCGGAAGGCGAGTACGGGTCTGCCGGGGGTGACCCGCGAACGGGGCGGAATCCCGGGCGGCGCGCCGAACATCATCGACAGAACCGCGCGGGTATCGAAGGGGGCATCCATTTCGCCGGTCATCTGTCCGCCCCGCAGCACCGTAATCCGGTCGCAGAGGAGTTCCACATCTTCCAGCTTGTGAGAGACGAGCAGGACACTCTTTCCCTCGGCGGTGAGGGTTTTCAGGGCCCGGAACAGGGCCTCCTTCTGGTCCGATGAAATGCCGGTGGTCGGTTCGTCCAGGATCAGCACCCGGGTTCCCAGGGCGATGAGCCGGAGGATTTCCAGCTGCTGCCGTTCCCCCACCGTGAGCCGGCGAACCGGCGCCTCCGGAACCAGAGAAAAACCGAGGTAGTCACACAGTTCCCGGAGTCGGGCCCGGTATCTGGCTCTGGACAGAAAGAGCCCCCGGCTCTGGCCGAGCATGAAGTTCTCCAGCACCGTCAGCCGGGGAAAGTCCAGGGGGTCCTGATAGAGCATGCCGATGCCGAGCCGGGCCGCGTCTTCCGGGGCACGGAAGTCCACGGGCCGTCCGTCGGCCAGGATATCCCCGCCGGTCCGGGGGGTATAGCCCGAAAGCACCTTCATGAGGGTACTCTTCCCGGCCCCGTTTTCACCGAGAATGCCGTGGACGGTTCCGGGCCGCACCGTCATGCTGATGCCCTCGTTGGCCCGGACCAGGCCATAATACTTCCGGATATCCCGGAGCGTGATTTCCATCGTCAGACCGTCCCCTACTGCGCGCTGCTCTGGCCTTCCATCCCCTTGAGCAGCTGCTTCATGTACCAGATCTGCTCATCGGAGGCGACCTCCCCCTCTTTGATAAAAACGCTTCCGTCCTGGTAGTGGAGCGGCCCCCGGAACAGGACCATCTCTTTTGCGCCGAGTGCCCGGATGAATCTGTCCAGGGCTGTTTCCGCCTCGCCGGAAAGGGCGTGACCGCTCAGGAAACCGATGGTGCTGGTATCGGGATTGTTGATGTTGTTCCAGTCCGGCGGCAGCCACAGCCACCGGGATTTCCATTTTCCGGCTTTTATGTTCTTCACGAACTCGGAATAGGACGGTCCCCAGTTGAAATAGGGAACCCCGAGACAGACCTCCACGGCGCCGCCGCAGGCCCCTTTGTAGTCATAGGGAAGCGCCCAGACCTTCTTTCCGGCCTGCCGCTGCTGCCCGGCGACCACCAGGTTTTCGGTGGTATCGATCCCCGACACCACCACATCAAAGCCGGTATTGAAGAAATTCCGGGCGATCTGGGTCGGATCGGCAGTGACACCGGGAATGTTGAACCAGAACCCGATCCACTTGACCTGAAAAGTGAGATCTTCGGGCTTTTTCTTCCGGACATTCTCCCAGGCATATTTTGCGCCCAGGTAGCAGGCCGCCGCCAGCCGCCGGGTTTCCTCGTTGATCAGGGGGCCCAGATAACCGATCTTGCCGGTTTCGGTGGTCATGGCCGCCGCAAAACCGGCCATCATTTTGCCGTAGAACATCTTCCCGAAGAGGTTGCTCATGTTCTCCGGGGCCTCTCCGGTCAGCACATCGTCACCGGAACAGTGGATAAAATAGATATCGGGATGGTTGAAGGCCGCCTCCCGGATGCCGTCTTTCATGTCATCGGAATTGGCGATGACCAGTTTCGCCCCCTTTTCGACCATGTCATCCACCAGCTGGGGAATGGTCACCCCGGGCCGGTCAGCCGGGTTGACCTTGTCGATGTAGAGCATCCGTGTACCGGGTACCTTCTCCTCCACATATTTTCCGCCTTCGTAATGGGCCTGGCTGTACCCCCGGTCATTGTAGGGGCCCACCAGCAGCAGCCCGAAGACAAAGGGATCTTCGGCGTCAGCACCGAAGGCCGGCGCAGCAAAAAAGAAAAAAAGAAGAAGTCCCCACACCGTCCACCGCTTCTGTCTGCCGTCCATAGCGTCTCCTTGTCGTATGCATGAAAAAAACAGAGGGAACGTATCCCCGTCGCTCCGCCGGTCCTCCGCGTCTGGTACCGGCGCGTTTCCGGCACGGCCAACCATAATAACAAAGGCGGATACGGGTCAAGCGGTTTTCCCGCTTGCACGGAATTTGCTTTATTGCCCGGTTGACGATGAACCGTTCAACGTGTATGGGAAACGGCATCTTAACCATAATCAGAAAGGATACAGCTTATGACCGTTGAGATTCAGACGCTGAAAACTCTCGATCTGTTCAAGGAAATGGATTCCAATGAACTCGGAGAGATTGCACCGCTGATGAAGTCCATGCGGATCACGGAAGGGGAAGTACTGACCCGGCGGGGCGACACCGCCCACACCTTTTTTATTATTCTGGAAGGCAACTTCATGGTCTACTTCAAAAGCGGGCGAGCCTACACCCTTCATGAACAGGGCAACATCATCGGAATGTCCACCGTTCTGGCCCCGTTTCAATATCGCGTCACCACCGTCGCCCTGACCGAAGGCAAAGTTCTTTCGGTTCCCGGTGACAAATTCCTGGAGATGATCCAGGGCAATTCCGCGCTCGGTGACAAGATCATGCGCCGGCTTCATGATATTGTCGTCCAGCGGGCGCCGTTCATGCAGAATTACCAGCCTGCGGCGGATCTCTGAATGCAGAGCGGTATCCGCTGAATATCATTCCTGCTTTTCTCCGGACAGCAGGGGTGGTATATGGTAGAATTTCGCCGTTCAGCGGCGAATTTTGATCACTTCTTCGACCGGAGAACAGGCTGTTTCCAGCCGGAAAGCGGCATTTCCGGTGTATCACCCTGACAGGGGACAAAGGAGGTATATATTGACTGGTCTTGAAGCCATTTCCGCCCATAACGGATGGTCGATCGCCCTGGTGGGCATCTCCATCGTTTTTACGGGTCTGACACTGCTCGCGCTCACGATTTCCCGGCTGTACAAAATACTTGATCTCTGGGAGGACCGTGACCGGATTTTTGAACGATTGAAGGAACGTCGCCGGCCGGCCCCGCAGGCCACAGATGATCTGGCAGATGCCTGTCCGGTTCTGCCCGACGGGATGCAGGAGACGGCCCGTCACTTCAAACTTCTGTCCGAACGGCTCGAAGAGCCCTTTACCCTGCCCGAACTTCTCGACCTGGGCGTCCGATGCGGCCTGACCCGGCCCCACAAGGCCCTGAATGATCTGATTCTGGCCGGCATCGTCGTTCCCAATGAAGACGGTTTTTATGAATGGAACAAGCGGGTTACTCCCTGAGTCACCGAATCCCCTAACCAAGAGAGAATAAAAGGAGCAGAAAACCAGTCATGGAACACCTTTCCAGCCTCTTACTGCAGTTTTTCCACAACACCGGCTATTATATGCTCGATTACCGTTATATGACCATGCTCGTGATCGGTCTGATTTTCATCTACCTCGGTATCGCAAAAAAATATGAACCCCTGCTGCTGATTCCCATCGGTTTCGGTATTCTCATGGGAAACATCCCCGTTTTTCAGGGGCTCGGCCTGGCGATCTACGAAGACAACAGCGTACTCCACTACCTCTACATGGGCGTTACCTCCGGCGTCTATCCGCCCCTCATCTTTCTGGGGATCGGAGCCATGACCGATTTTTCCACCATGCTGGCCCGGCCGCTTCTGATGCTGCTCGGCGCGGCAGCCCAGATGGGTATTTTCCTCACCTTTCTCGGCGCACTTGCCCTGGGCTTCGATCCCAATGAAGCCGCCGCCATCGGCATCATCGGCGGCGCGGACGGCCCGACCGCCATCTTTCTGACAGCCCAGCTCGCCCCCAAACTGATCGGCCCCATCGCCGTGGCCGCCTACTCCTATATGGCACTGGTTCCGGTGATTCAGCCACCCATCATGCGTCTGCTGACCTCACGGGAAGAACGGCTCATCCGGATGGAAGATGTCCGGGAAGTGAGCAAGCGGGAAAAAATTATCTTCCCCATCGTCGGTTTTCTCCTCTGCTGTCTTCTGGCGCCGGCCGCCCTGCCCCTGCTGGGGATGCTCTTCTTCGGCAATCTGCTGAAGGAATGCGTGGTGGCCGAACGGCTGGCCGTGGCGGCCCGGACATCTGTCATCGATACCGTTACCATTCTGCTGGGGGTCACCGTCGGTGCCAGCACCCAGGCCGATGTCTTTCTGACCCGGGAATCGGTGGGCATCTTTGTGCTCGGCGCAGCGGCCTTCGGTGTGGCGACCGCTTCGGGCCTGATCTTTGCCAAGTTCATGAACCTGTTTCTCAAGACCAAGATCAATCCGCTCCTGGGTGCAGCCGGGGTTTCGGCGGTTCCGGACTCGGCGCGGGTGGTCCAGCATGTGGGCCACGAGGAAGATCCGACCAACTTCCTGCTGATGCATGCCATGGCCCCCAATGTGTCCGGTGTCATCGGTTCGGCCATCGGCGCGGGCGTGCTCTGGAGCTTTATGATGCGATAACCCACAGAAAATGACCGGAGACACGGCGGGTGTCTCCGGTCCGGACGAGCCATGCGGTTCAGCATTCTAAAAAAATTTCTTATTGCCTTTCTGACTATTTCCCTGCTTCCCCTGTTTGTCCTCAGCATCTACGCCAGCCGCAAACTGGTTCAGGTCGGCCACAGCGCCGTGGACAGCAGCCGGAAAGCGCTTTCAGAGAACGCGGAATCCCTTCTGGAGGCCCGGGCCCGGAACATCGCCCGGCAGGTGGAGCTTCTTCTGGAAGGGAGCCAGGACGATCTGCGGGCCCTGAGCCTGCTCCCCTTTGACGCGGACCTCTATCTCGCCTTCAGCCGGGGACATCAGCGCCGGATCTGGGACCGGATGCGGACCGCCGATGGGGACGTGGTGGAATTCCGGAAGATGCTTCCCCTCTACCGGGAAATCACCTATGCTGACCCGGCGGGGGTGGAGCAGATCCGGATCCATGAAAATGAAGACACCCGGGCCCGGCGTCATGTGACGATCCCTTTCCGGGGGCCCTTCGGCGAAGAGGATTATTTTAATCTGGCCCGGGCACTGCCGCCGGGAGATCTCTATGTATCTCACCTCAAGGGCCGCCATGTGACAAAAGAGGAGCAGCTCCAGGGAGCGCCGGATGTGGAAAGCGCCGTGGGCGGGACCGCGTATGAAGGCATCATCCGGCTTGCCCGGGCCGTCTACCGGGAGGGTGTCTTTGCCGGTGTCGTTTCCCTGGCCCTGGACCACCGTCACCTGATGGAGTTCTCCCAGCACGTACTCCCCATCGGCGACCACGAGGTCGTCTTTCCCAGCTACTCCAGCGGCAATTACGCCTTCCTGTTCGATGACGAGGGATGGATCATTACCCACCCCAAGTTCTGGGATATCCGGGGTTACGACCCG
>JBEPXL010000089.1:0-9626 GCA_041641935.1 Desulfobacteraceae bacterium
CCATCCGCCGGTGGGATTTCCGCTGCTGTCCTGTCCTTCCAGGGTATACCAGAACACCTGCCCCATGGCCGTGGCATCGGGCCCCAGCGCCGGTTTCACATCTTCGGGCAGGATATCCGAAGGAAGACTGTTGATCTTCTCCAGAATCCGGGAGCGGGACCAGTAGAAATCGACACCGTCTTTAAAGATGACATAGATGGTGGAAAAGCCGAACATGGAAAAACTGCGGACGCTTTTGACGCCGGGCAGCCCCAGCAGCGAGGTGGTGAGAGGATAGGTGATCTGGTCCTCCACATCCCGGGGTGAGCGTCCCGGCCATTCGGTGAAGACAATCTGCTGGTTTTCGCCGGTATCCGGAATCGCATCCACGGGAACCGGATTTCGGAGGGGACTGGCGATATGCCAGTCAAAAGGGGAAACCAGAATTCCCCAGCCGATCAGCAGAAGGAAGACCAGAATGACCAGCGGTTTCCTGTCGATGAGAAACCGGAAGAAACGATCACTCCGGGAGACGGAGGCCGGCAGTTTCGGAGGGGACGTCATTCAGGGAACAGCGCAGTCCGTGCGGAAAAGTTCACTGCCGGTACGGTGTACGCGGCGCCATGCGGGTCGAGTCGCCATACATGCCCGGTCTTCTGCGACGAACTGTGGAAGAATCCCGGTGTCCCTGATGGCTGCCGCCACGGGAATCGATTTCACGGGTCGGCGTCCCGTCACCGGAATCATCCAGCATTCTCATCCGGCTCGCCATCCGCTCTGCCGCATACTCCGCATGCATCTGTCCGGAGTTACCGGGATTGTGATGACCGGTGGCGGCATGGCCATCCTGCATCTGCATCATACCGCCCTTTGCCAGAATCTGAACCGCACTGTCGATCTTGAAATTGCCGTTGGTGACCACCCGTTCTCCTTCGGCCAGCCCTCCGGTGACGATGTACCGGTCCCCTGCCCGGGGTCCGAGGATGATCTCCCGCCCTTCAAAACGGCCTGTCTCTTCTGGATCAGCCACATAGACCACAGCGCGCTTGCCGGTGATGAGGGGTGCGGTTGCGGGGATCACCAGCGGGGCCCGGACTTCCGGAGAGGTATTTCCCGTCACCTGCCCTTCGGCGGTAAGACCGGCGTACAGAACGGCACGGGTCAGCATCCCCGCCTTGAGACGTCCTCCCCTGTCATCGGTGGAGATGGCGCCGATGGGAAACGTGCGGGTATCCGTGTTGAAGACGGGATCGATATAGACCACTTTGGCGGAGAATGTTTCACCGGGATAGGCATCCACCTGAAACGTCACCTTCTGCCCTTTGCGGATCCAGGGATAGTCGGTTTCATAGGCATCCAGCTTCAGCCACACATACCGCGGATCGGCGATGGTGAAAATCGGCGTTCCGGTGTTGACATAGGTTCCCTCGAAGGCGTTCTGCTCGCTGATCTGTCCGTACATGGAGGCATAGACCGTGGCGATGCCTGTCGCTTCCCCGACTTTCATCAACTGGTCGATGTCCCGCTTGGGTAATCCCAGGATAGAGAGCTTGTGGCGGATGGCGGCGATGGTTTCGATGGCCGTGGCCTCTTCCTCTGAACGGCTCTCTCCGGCCCCTTTGGACCGTTCCCGTTCCAGTACCGGCATATCCCGCGCCACATGAGGCGTTCCGGCCTGGAACGCCAGAAAACTGGGCGCATACCGCATGGCTTCGATCAGCTGCTTCTGGGTTTCCAGAAGATCGGCGGAATAAATGTCGAACAGGGGATCGCCCCACCGGACAAACTGACCGGCCCGTTTCACGTACACCCGGTCGATGACGCCGGGCATGAAAGCGGTGATCCGGGTAGTATGGGCCGGATCATAATCGATCTGTCCGAACACCCGGATTTCCGCCGAAACGGCTTCCCGGACCGCCGGTGCGGTCTGGATCCTTGCCAGCCGGACCGCTTCGGGGGAAAGCGTCAGCCGGGGAACGCCGTCTGCAGGCGTCTCCTCCACCGGCAGCGCTTTGAGCGCCATGCCGCAGATGGGGCAGTCTCCCGCCGATTCCATGGGCGGCACACACATCATGGGACAGCCGTACCGGATCGTTGTATGAGAATGGGACGCTTCTTCTGCTTCATCCGTTACAGAGACATCAACGGCATGGATCGGTTCCGGAACCTCCTTCCCGGTCCAGCGGCCAATGCCGAGGGTAAAGAGAATGCCGAGGAAAAAAGCGGCGAATATCCGGAAGTTCCAGTATGTTTTTGATGTATTTTCCATAGGATCAGTATCCGATCAGTACAAAGTCCGAAAAAATCATCGGGTAAAGGGCGATGATGGTAAACAGAACAGAGGCGGTCAGGGAGACAATGCAGAGCCTTTTCTGAACGCCCGGTATGACCGCCGCCAGCGACCGGGGTCCCTTCATCCGGTCGAGAATTCCGACACTGACGCCCGTGATGCCGCCGACAAACAGGAACAGGTAAAGAAAATATCCGATGGCGTGGTATTCCGGCTGAAGAATGCAGAACGGGCAGTGATGGGTCGGCAGTTCATAAAAATAGACGGAAATAAAAGAAACAACAGCGATGAAGGAAAAGAGAAAAAGCCATCCATTGATCCAGGCAAACCACGTCCCGGCGCGTCCGGTGGTCAGAAAGTAGAGGCCCATCCGCAGGGCAAGGGCCACCGTCGTGAAAAAGATGACGGCGGCGGCAGTGGGCGGAACCGCGACCGCATCTCCGGCCAGGCCCGCTGTGTCTTCATTGAAGATGGTTCCGCAGCAGGAGGTGATCAGGTTGGGCTGCATCTCCCGGAAATACCGGAACTGGAAATAAAGTTCCAGAACGAGAAGCGCCGTTATGGTCAGCAGGAACCGGTATTTTTTCAGGATCAGCGGGTAGTCCTCTCCCTGATTGTCGGTGTGGTTCAGAACCAGCCAGATACCGCAGAGGATAAAGACGGTGGTTTTCAGGATCAGGGTCGGATATCCATAGCCGTTGACATTGAGAGAACCGGCGGCGCACATGGCCCCGATGAACTGCTCGTGGATATTGTCGGCGGTATGGACAAAGAGAAAGAGGGAAAAGAGTTCAAAAATGAGCAGGCAGCCGAAAATGGTGGAGATGAGATAGGTTTTCCGCTCCAGGGCGAGCTGCAGTTCCGAACCGCTGCGGATGTCCCAGTGGTGCAGTATCCGGAGCCCCACGGCAGAGGCGTACAGGGCAAAACCGCCGACCAGCAGGGACCCGGTGATCAGAGCGATAACGGCGGGAGAAAAGATCATGCCGCCGCCTCTTCCGCCGTCAGACGGCCATCCCGCAGGGAAACCAGCCGGTCCACGGGGGATGCGCCGAAAACGAAGGGATCATGGCTGGCGATCAGGATGGTCTTTCCGGCTGCCTTGAGGGCGGAGACGATCTCCAGAAAGGCCCCTGCCATGTCGGTGTCGAGATGGGCGGTGGGTTCATCGGCGATAATCACCTCCGGGTCATTGATCAGGGCACGGGCAATGGCGACCCGCTGCTGTTCGCCGCCGGAAAGATGTTCCACCCGATTGGCGGCCTTGTCTTCCATGTTCATCTGCATCAGCAGTTCTCCTGCCCGGTCTTTGAGTGTCCGGTATTTCATTCCTGCGGGATAGGCCGGAATCATTATATTTTCCATAACACTCAGTCCCCGGATGAGGTTGTAGTTCTGAAACACGAACCCGAAGGTTTCCCGCCGGACCGCCGTCGCAAACCGCTCGGGCAGGCTGGTGGTTTCCCGGTCACCAAGCCAGATGCGTCCGGAGGTGGGGCGGGCCATGCATCCGATGATCGCCAGCAGGGTCGTCTTTCCCGATCCGCTGGGACCGCGGAACGCGGTAATCTGCTGCATCGGAATCGTCAGATCGATGCCCCGGAGTGCGGTAAACGCGTTGGGCTTTCCCGCGTTATAGATTTTGGCGATGTTGACGAGCCGGATCATTTCTTTCTTTTTGTTTCATCTGCCGATTGGAAAACACCGTACCCTACCCCTGCCGCATGACGGTATCCGGATCGGTGATGGCAGTTTTCCAGGCAGGAACCAGGGTGATCAGGGTATACGGAAGCACCGTCAGGGCAAACAGCGTCGCCAGCTGATAGAAATTCACGGACGGGATCAGTCTGAAATGGGGATAGAGTCCGGCCCATCCTTTCAGGGCGTGTTCAAACAGGATACCCGATGAAAAAAAGACATGCCCATAAGCCCCGGTGACGCCGAGCAGAAAGGCGATCGATGAAATGACGCCTCCTTCCCAGAATTTCATGGCCAGAATATCGCCGGTTTCCCAACCGACGCCTTTCAGAATTCCGATTTCATTTTTTTCTCCGGCACTGAGCCCCGTGGCCCGGTCCCAGGCAAAAATCAGAAACGCCAGACCGGCTCCGCTGAACAGTACAATGACGTAGCCGCTCCGCCAGTCGAACAGGGCCGCGTAGGTTCTCTGGATATCCGCCCGGGTGATCACCCGTGTTTCCGGCAGTGCCCGGATGATCTTTCCGGCGATGGTGTCACTTTCCCGCCGGTTCCGGACCCGCACCCCAAGATCGGTGGCAAAGCCTTCGGGCACCCCGCAGATTTTCCGGAACATCGGTTCGGCCATGAGAATCATGTCCGACGTGACCAGAGCGGTCTGGTCATCAAAGGAATCCACCACGGTCAGCAGAACCGCCTCCCGGTCATAGGCGCTGAAATAGAGCCGGTTTCCTTCCACCGATCCCCACGTGCGCAGGACGCCTTCCCCCACGACGATTTCGGTCTCTTTGTGGGGAAATGTTTCCGGAACCATAATGGTGTAATTGGCCTGGGACACCATGTTGAAATAGTATCCCCAGAGCCGGGGCTTCACACTGCCGACGCCGCGAATCTCCCGGATGGTATCTGCATACGTTTCGGGAATCAGGCTGTGGCGTCCGGCGATGGTCCGCTGGATGATCATTTCCGGAGCCTCGGCCAGAATCGCCCCGGCTTCCTGCCGGATCGCACGGGTAAAAAAGAGCACCGAAGAAAGGAAAAAGATGACCAGGGAGTAGACCAGGACCAGAGAGAGGTTTTTCCATTTCCGCCGCCACAGGCTCGACAGGGTGAAGTCGATCAGGTAACGCTGCCGTTCCAGCCATCTCATTTCCGCCGCCAGATCTCCAGGGGCGGGCGCACCATTGCGCCGGACGGAAAGTGATCCAGCGCCATCGGGTGATCCTGAAACGCGGAATGAAGGTCCGCCTGGGTCAGATGCCGGGTGTAGCGGGCTTCGGTAAAGAGACAGAGATCGGTCAGGCCGAGCTGCCGGACCAGTTCCGCTTCATTCCTGATTCGCTCACGATCACTTTTCGCCGTCACTGCCGGATGAATGAAAAGAAGCAGAAGCAATCCTGTGCTGCTCACCAGGATTCCTGCCAGATAGAGAGTTGATTTTCGCATCGATATTTGGCTTCAGACTGCGTTATCGGCTGTCACCGTTTGATTCTTCCGTTTACCTGCTCTCTCCCCGGTCATTTCCCTGCACGGGGAGAGATGAGATGTGCAGTTCGGTTACACAGAGAAGCACATCCATCTTCTTCCTGCGGGATCTGCCGTGGTTCCGGTTTAACCGTGATCGTGCTGACTGTGCTGACCTTTATCCTTCATGTGCATCTGTTTCCGCTTTTCCCGGATCATCCGGGTGTCTTCGTACATATCTTCATAGGTTGCCTTCAGGGCCTCTTCGAAGGTCACCGGATTTCCGCCTTTTTCCTGTATAAACTTTTCCGCTCCGGCCTTGTCTTTGAAGGCCCACTTGGCCCGCCGTGTCATCACCCCCGGCGAATCGGGAACAATCACCCATGTTGCGGATTCCGCATCGATCAGTTCTTTGGTGTTGTAGTCCCCGACCTTGATGGCTTGGGGGGCCTTGTTCATGTTGACCGCCATATCCAGCGCCGCACAGTGAAGGGAACAGGCGCCGGATTCGGAGTCGTCATCATATGCCACCAGCACCCGGGAGTGGGCGAATTTTTCCCGGTCCATGCCGCAGAAGGGACAGGAGGGATGGTTCTGTATATCTTCCTGCTGCGCCCATGCGCCGCCGGTCATGCAGAAGGTCAGGCCGAGGAACAGAACAAGGGTCAGGCAATGTGTCAATCGTTTCATGGTTTCTCCTTCAGGATTGCGTTTTTCAACGACATGTTCAAGTTATTTTTTCGGCTTCGGTTTCACACACTGATCCGGTGGAACACAGATCCCGCCGTTTCCGGGACAGGCCGATAACGCCGCTATTCACTCCACATTCGTCTGAATTGTCTGCCCTACCGTCAGGTTCTCCATCCGGAGATCCCCGAGAACGATGGTCACTTTGTCACCGGTACGGGCCGCTTTGTTGATATTGTTGAACAGTACCACATACTGCTTGTTTTCTTTCGGTTTGACACTGGTTCCTCTGAGTGGCCCCAGTTTGGTGACGGGAACCGGCATGACGGTGCTGCTCGGTTCATGGATGAGATAGGGTTTGGTATTTCTGGTCATGATCTGTGCCGCTTTGTCCGAGCTGATCACACGGTAGCGGAAATCGATAAAATGATCCGCCCCGGTAAGACGGATGCTGACCGGTCTGATGCCCCACCTGGAAACGACATCGTCTTCTTTCAACGCGGCAGACGGGTCCGGTGACGGAACATCGGGAGCCGTGGTACATCCTCCCGCGGAAAGCATTCCGCAGATAAGGAGTAACAGAAGAAAACCGGCGAAACGATTCTTCCGCTGGATTGATTTGTCAGTATATATGGAAAATGGCATGGCAATCACTCCTGACATGGGGTGTTGACGGAGGGAGTATAAGAACTTCTTCTCCCCCCGGTTCTCTTCCTGTGGCTATAAAACAGGAAGAAAAAAATGTAAACAGATGTATCTATTCTTTACCGGCTCTGGTCTTTACCGGATCCGGATCGGTTCTGTTTCCACTCCCTCTGCGCCGGTCACAACGACACTGCCGGGATTATCCGGATCGAAGCCTTTGCTTACCGCTTCGGCAACGGCCCGCTGCCACCGGTCATAGGTCGCGTTCCAGTTCATATTGACGACACCAATACCCGGGATATCCGCGACTGGATTTCCATTCTCCGCAAGATCCGTTGTCGCGAGGATGATGACCGTATCCTTGCTGGTGCGGTAGATGGCGCGGGTGATCTCAAGGGTCATGTCGTATCCGTTGCAGTCCTGATCGATTCCGTCGTGCTTCACTTCCGCAGCGCCGGGATAAACGGTCGCATCACTGTCATCACAGTCAACCCCGGTTCCGCAGTCGGATGCGGCATAGAAACCGTCGCCGTCCGCGTCCACGCAGAGCGTCAGGTCTTCGCCGTCACAGTCCTGATCGATACCGTCATCGGCAATCTCCACAGCGCCGGGATACACCGCCGGATCCGTGTCGTCACAGTCCACTTCCGTTCCGCAATCGGCAGCCGCGTAATATCCGTCATTGTCATTATCAACGCAGAGAACCAGATCGACACCGTCACAATCCTGATCGATACCGTCATCGGGAATTTCTGTCGCACCGGGGTAAATCGTCGCATCACCGTCATTGCAGTCGATGGTGGTTCCGCAGCCGCCTTCCGCGAAATAGCCGTCGCCGTCGCCATCCGTGCAGGTCGGTGTTCCGCCGATGGTGCCGTATGCCGCAACCACATCGATCAGCCCGTTTCCGTAATCATCATCAGCGCCGGGACTGCCGAGGTCGGCGCATGTCTGCAGGAGGGCGTATTCCATTTCCGCCACGGTAATATTCGGATCAGCGCTTTTCAGCAGGGCCATTACACCGGACACATGGGGTGCTGCGGCAGAAGTTCCGGAAACATAGGCGTAGAACGTGGGAAAAATACCCCCGTAGGTCAGGGTGGCGGTTTTGATGTTGACACCGGGTGCGACCACCTCGGGATAAATATCCCCTTCACAGGCCGAAGGTCCGCGGCTGCTGGAGAGGGCAATGGTCGAGCTGCTGTCCACATTACCGACGGCAAAACCTTCCGCGTTGTTGGCCGGGCTGATACTGGTCGCCGCACCGGAACCGTTGTTGCCTGCGGCAAACACAACGGCGATACCGGCCGCTTTCAGCGCCTGGATGTCGGAGCGGAATTCCTCGATACACATATCGGTGTTCTGGTCCAGTCCCCAGGAGTTGTTGACAATGTCCGGCGCATCATCGGTGCCGGTATTTCCGTCCGGGTCCAGAAGCCACTGATAACCGAGATGAATCACACTCAAAGCAGCCGATCCGGCATCATTGAAGATTTTCACCGCGATCCACTCCGCACCGGGGGCCACGCCGATGGATGTACCGGTGGCATCCCCGCCCACGATTATTCCCATGGTCTGGGTTCCGTGACCGCTGGCATCAAAGGGAGTGGCATGTTCGCCGTTGGGATCGTACCAGCTGTTCGCGCCGCCGCGCCAGCTCCCGCTCAGATCTGCATGAAGGGCATCGACGCCGCTGTCCATGCCGGCCACCACAACGCCCTGCCCGGTGTAGCCCTGATTCCAGAGTTCATCGGCCCGGACAGCACCGATATTCCATTCAGACGGCGCACTGGACAACGTCGCAGTTCCGGTGGAAAGAAGACTGCTCACCGGTTGATCTTCCGTAATCACCTCCGTCTTCGGGAGACGTATTTCCGCATCCAGCCGGATGGATTCAACGGTCGGATTGTTCGCCAGTGCCCTGAATGCCGAAGGACTTGCCTTGATGGCGAGGCCGTTGATAATCCAGAGGGACTGGCTGTCCTTCACAGCCGGTGTCCGCAGAATGGCATCGATGGCGGTCCGGGATGCGCTGGCCGTGTTCTGCAGAATATCGATCACCGAGGCACGCCGGTCCGCCGACGGAAGCGAAGCAATCGGCCCGAGATCGGCCTTTGTCTTGAACCGAAGAATGGCCGAAACGATGTCGCCGGGTTTGGCTGTATCCAGAACCGCCTGGAGATCAGCCGTGATGACAGCCGCGCCGATGGTCTGCGCCGTCAGGAAAATAAATAGGAATAAAATGCTGAGCGAACGAACCGTCTGTTTCATGGGAACCCCCTGTCTGTCTTTTTAGAAATAACGTGGTACAAATTGGCTCGGCGCTGCGGGCACGTATCGGACAAGTGCCCGGACCGCTGAATCAATTTACCGCATGGCCGGTGAAAAGGGGGCGGAAGCCCCCCTCCGCTGAAATGGTGCAACCGTGCTTCTTTGTTGATTCGCTGCCGGAACGGCTGGGACGGGGACCGCCCTTCTCCGGCACGGCCCCTGTCCCAGAATGTCCGTCAGTCATCCGGTTTATTCATTAAAGATCTGAACGTTCCGGAACAGACTTTCACCGTCTGGATTGGTCACGTCATGATCGTTGACAAACGTCAGTGCGGTGAAGGTCTTGCCGGTCACCGCTGTGAACGTACCCACCGGAATCCTGAAATGAACCCAGTTGCCGCTGCCGTCGTAACTCAAGCCCGATTGAATCCCCCAGTTCTGTGTTCCGTAGACCTGGAAAACTTGAATCGGATTGCTGATGTTGTCATCCGTATCAAAGCCGATTCCCTGAATGTCCGCTTCCGCAGTACTCCTGAAATCAAATTCCAGCACGGTACCGGCGACGACCGAATAATTGAAATTGATCTTTTTC
>JBEPXL010000090.1:0-9593 GCA_041641935.1 Desulfobacteraceae bacterium
CGGGCCGCGGTATTCCAATGTGGGCGAAGCCGACGCACCGTCCGGCGAGGAGTGGGTACAGAATCCCTATCTCCATGAAGGAGAACCGCCGCCCTACACCTTCGATTTTACGGCGAGAATCTCAGCCGGGATGCCCATTGACAGCGTCACCTGCCCGACCCATGAAACGGAGATTCGGTTCGAGAACCCCGCGCTGGCGGTGATGGAACTGGCGGATACGGAAACAGGCGGCGGCGACCGGGATCTGATCCTGAAATACCGTCTGTCGGGCGGCAGAATCGAGTCCGGGCTTCTGCTCTATGAGGGCGAAAAGGAGAACTTCTTTCTCCTGATGATGCAGCCGCCGCAGCGGGTGAACACGAAACAGATCCCGTCGCGGGAATATGTTTTCATTGTGGATGTATCCGGCTCCATGCGCGGTTTTCCGCTGGAGGTTTCCAAAACACTGCTCCGGAACCTGATCGGCGGCCTCCGCCCTTCGGACCGGTTCAACGTCCTCCTCTTTGCCGGCGGGAACTCACTGCTTTCGGAACGCTCCCTCCCGGCAGACAGCGAGAATGTACAGCAGGCGATCCAGGTCATCGACCGTCAGCGGGGCGGCGGCGGAACGGAGCTTCTGCCCGCGCTGCAGCGGGCCCTGGACCTGCCGCAGTCCGAAAAAGGGATTTCCCGGTCCTTCATCGTCGTCACCGACGGCTATGTCCGGGTGGAAAAAGAGGCATTCGACCTGATCCGGAACAGCCTGAACGAGGCCAACCTCTTCGCCTTCGGCATCGGCTCCAGTGTCAACCGGTTTCTGATCGAGGGAATGGCACGGGCCGGAATGGGGGAACCCTTTGTGGTCACCCGGCAGGGGGAGGCATCATCAAAAGCGGAACAGCTGCGGGAGTACATCCATACGCCGGTACTGACGGATGTTTCGGTCGAGTTTGACGGTTTTTCGGTCTACGATGTGGAACCCCCGGCCATCCCCGATGTGCTGGCACAGCGTCCGGTGACGGTCTTCGGCAAGTGGCGGGGAAGACCCTCGGGTACAATCCGGCTGTCAGGGGTTACCGGGACGGAACCCTATTCGGCACGCCTTTCCGTAGGGCAGCATCCGCCCGACCCGGTCAACAGCGCCCTGCGCTACCTCTGGGCCCGGTACCGGATCGCCCTTCTGTCAGACTATCAGCAGGTGACACGGGACAATGACCTGAAGGAGACCATCACCCGGCTGGGACTTACATACAATCTCCTGACCGCCTACACCTCCTTTGTGGCCATCGACAGCCGTGTCCGCCGGACGGGAGACACGACCACAACCGTAAAACAGCCCCTGCCGCTGCCCCGGGGCGTTCCGGAGGCGGCCGTCGGCGCCCCCGCTCCCCAGATGAGAATGGCCCGAAGTCCGGGGGTCGGTGCGGCAAAGCCGAACATGTTTTCCATGATGCCGTCGGCGGAACCGGACGCAGCACCCGTTACGCCGTCAGAAGACACGGTATCCGGCAGCCGGGTGAAGGCCAAAAAGAGAACCGATCGGGCGGAGGAGACGCTTCCGCCGCCGGTGGAACTGCAGATCCGCCACCGGGCCGACCGGATCACCGTCCAGGGCGATCTGAACCGGACGGAACTGAAGGGACTGCTGGAGCAGCATCTCAAGGAACTGGAACGGTGTATCCATCTGGTCCAGGCACGGGGATATCCGGTGCAGCGGGGCGAAGCGATACTGCGGCTCGAAATCGGCGCCGACGGAACGGTGACCTCGGCGGAATTTCTCTTCCCCGGAGCGGGACGGCATCCGGCGCTGAAACGGTGTATCGAGTCCCTGGCCGCCCGGTGGACCACATCCCGGCCCGGAGACGGCAACCCTGTGACCGTAACCTATTTGCTGGAATTTGCACCGAGGACATAAACAGACATCCATGGGCCATGTATTTGATCAGAATGACGCTGATTTCTATGTGAAGTGGCAGGAAAGGCCACGGATCAAGCGGCGGATTGCACTGGAGCATCATTTAATGGAACGGATGATGCATCCGCTCCAGCGGGAGACAGTGCTGGAAATCGGCTGCGGTACAGGGCTTGCGCTGCTCCCGCTGATGGACCGGGGGATTCAGGTGACCGGCCTGGACGCCTCGGCCCCCATGCTGGAAGTCGCCGCCCGGAATCTGGGAAAGCGGGCGGACCTCCACTGCGGCCCGGCCGAGGAACTGCCCTTTGATGACAATTCCTTTACCTATTCCATCCTCCACAATACCCTGGAATTTGTGGAGGATCCGGAAAAAGTGCTGGAAGAAACCTTCCGGGTGACCAAGGACCGGGTCTTTATCGGCTTCATGAACCGGCATTCGGGACGGGCCACCCTGGTCCGGGCCAGACGGGTCATCAACCAGAACGATCTCTTCAGCTATGCCGCCTTTCTGTCCCTGTGGGAACTGAAACGAACGGTACGGTCGCTTCTGGGAAACGTACCGGTGTCCTGGCGGACGATTCACGCGTCACCGGTTCCACTGGGCCGGCCCATTCTGAAAAACCCCGTGATGCCGCGCCTGATCCTGAAATCCCCCCTGAGTCCGTTCATCGGCATGCGGGTTACCCTTTCCCCCCGCTACCGGACGCGGGTACTCCGCCTGGAATGCCGGGCCGAACCCGCCGGCGGAACCCTTACCGGACTGGCGCGAACCAACAACTGGAGACAATACGGGAGACAATACGATGGATGAAGCCTGTCTGTACACCCGTCAACCGGACCGGGTCGTCCAGTGCCATCTCTGCAGCCACCGCTGTACCATCAAACCCGGGCGGCGGGGCATCTGCAGCGTCCGGGAAAACCGGGACGGAACACTCTGCAGTCTGGTCTACGGCAAGGTCATTGCCCGGCACATCGACCCTGTCGAAAAGAAACCGATGTTCCATTTCATGCCGGGGAGCCTTTCCTGTTCCATCGCCACCGTCGGCTGCAATTTCAAGTGCCGGTTCTGCCAGAACGCCGACATTGCCCAGCTTCCGGCCGACCGGGAGGGCATCATCATCGGCAATCCCGCCACGCCCGGAGAGATCGTCACGGCGGCAAAAAAAGGAAACTGTGCCACCATCGCCTACACCTATACGGAGCCGACCATCTACTTCGAGTTCGCCTGTGACACGGCAAAGCTGGCCCATGAAAACGGCATCCGGAACATCTTCGTCAGCAACGGCTACATGACCCCCGAAGCGGTTGAGATGATCGGCCCCTGGCTCGACGGCGCCAATATTGACCTGAAAGCATATTCGGACGCGTTTTACCGGTCCCGGTGCGGGGCCCGTCTGGAACCGGTCAAGGAGACGCTGAAACGGCTCAAAGCGGCGGATGTCTTTGTGGAAGTGACAACCCTCGTCATTCCCGGACTGAACGATAACCCGGCGGAACTGGGGGAACTGGCCCGGTTTCTCGTCGAGGAACTGGGGCCGGAGACACCCTGGCACATCAGCCGGTTTCATCCCACCTACCGCATGACCGACCGGGAGGCAACCCCGGTGAAGACCCTGATGATGGCCCGGGAAATCGGCTCAAAGGCGGGTCTCCGGTATGTCTATACCGGCAACATTCCCGGACAGGGCGGCGAAGACACAACCTGCTACCAGTGCGGTGAAACCCTGGTGGAACGGTGGGGGTTTACCGTGCGGAACAACCGGATCACCGGCGGGAAATGCCCGGACTGCGGTGCCGCCATCGACGGGGTGGGTCTGTAATGGCGGCGGAATTTCTGCGGCGGGCGGAAGATAAAGTTCCGGCGGTTCTGGACCGGATCATGGTCTATGGCCGAATGATCCGGTTTTCCCACACCATTTTTGCCCTTCCCTTCGCCTTTTCGGCCATTGTCCTGGCCCAGCGGGTCCATCCGCTGACGGCCGGGGATATTTTCTGGATCATCATCGCCATGATCGGCGCCCGGTCGGCGGCCATGGGATTCAACCGGATCGCCGATGTCCGGTTCGATGCACAGAATCCGAGGACGGCAGGCCGGGAACTGCCGTCAGGCCAGCTTTCCCTTGCGGCGGCGGTCGCCTTTGTGGTCCTCTTTTCCGGGCTGTTCATGCTGGCCGCCGCCATGCTGGGGCGGCTCTGCCTCTATCTTTCCGTTCCGGTGCTGGCGGCACTTTTTTTCTACTCCTACACCAAACGGTTTACCTGGCTGGCCCATCTCTACCTCGGATTTGCCATCTCTCTTGCGCCGCTGGGGGCCTGGATCGCCGTCACCAACACGGTGACACCGGAAATCCTGCTCCTTTCCCTGGCGCTGATGACCTACATCGCCGGGTTCGATATCCTGTACGCCTGTCAGGATGTGGACTTTGACCGGCAGCAGGGGCTCTTTTCCATTCCGGCCCGGTTCGGTCTCGGGCAGGCGCTCCGGATCGCCAAAGGGATTCATGCCCTTTCATTCATCTTTTTCCTCTGGATCTTTTTCGCGTTCCGGATGACCCCGGTCTACCTGATGACCGCCGGTATGATCGGCCTGCTGCTGCTCTTCGAGCACTGGCTGGTCCGGCCCCATGACCTGCGTCATATCCATATCGCCTTTTTCCACGTCAATTCCGTCATCTCCGTGACCCTCTTTCTGGGGGTACTGGGGGATGAACTGTTCCGGCGGATGTCCGGCTGACAGGAGAGTTTTTATGGAAGAACTGTTTGAACTGCGCACCTGTATCGAAGAAGGCCGGTACAATCAAAAATTAAACAGGATGCGCTGGACCGGATTCTGAATGAGCGGGATTCGTCCGGCACATCATAACGAGGGGAAGTTTACGTTTGAAGAAAATTGTTGTGGCCCTTTGCGGGGCATCCGGAATGATCTACGGCATCCGGCTTCTGAAAGCACTGCTGGAAAAACCGGTGACGGTCTATGTGTCGGTTTCCAGTGCCGGATGGCAGGTACTGAAACATGAAACGGACTATGATGATGAACCCTTCGAGGCGTTTCTGAAGGCACAGGGGGTGCAGATGGATGACAAGGCACAGATCCATCTCCACAGCGCCGACGACCTCTTTGCGCCGCCCTCCAGTGGTTCCTTCCGCCATGACGGCATGATCATCGCGCCCTGCTCCATGAAAACACTGGGAACCATTGCCGCCGGTATCGCCGATGATCTCATCAGCCGGGCCGCCGATGTCTGTCTGAAAGAGAAACGCCCCCTGGTGCTGCTGACACGGGAGACGCCCCTCAACCTGATCCATCTGGAAAACATGAAAACCGCCCTCCTGGCCGGTGCGACCATCATGCCGCCCTGCCCTTCCTTTTATACCCGGCCGGAAACCCTCCTCGAAATCGTGGATGCCACCGTTGCCAGAATGCTGGATCAGATCGACATCGACACGGATCTGATGAAACGGTGGGGTGCGTAGTCCGGCAGCTTTGAAGACACTGATCCTCACGGAAAAACCGTCCGTCGCCAGAGATTTTGCCAAAGCCCTCGGCGTAAAGGGAAAGCAGGACGGCTACATGGAAAGTGATGCCTATGTCATCACCTGGGCCATCGGTCATCTGGTGGAACTGCTGGAGCCCCACGCATATGATCCCCGGTGGAAGTCCTGGCGGCTGGACACCCTTCCCATTCTTCCGGAGACATTCCAGTACAAGCCGATCGCCAAAACCCGGAAGCAGCTCCGGATTATCCGGAATCTCCTGAAAACCCACGGAACCGCCCCCATTGTCATCGCCACCGACGCGGGGCGGGAAGGGGAGGTCATCGCCCGGACCATTCTCCAGCACGCGGGAACGGCGGACCCGCAACGGCTCCGGCGGTTCTGGACCAGCCAGGCCCTCACCCCCGGCGTCATCCGGGAGGAGATGTCCAGATGCGGTTCGGCATCGAATTTTGACCGGCTGTGGCGGGCCGGACAGGCCCGGCAGATCGCCGACTGGCTCATCGGCATGAACGGAACCCGCGCGGCCACCAAACAGGCCGGAGCAGGAAAACGGTGGGCCGGCAAAGGGCAGATGAAGAAAAACCTGTTCAGCGTGGGCCGGGTCCAGACGGCAGTGCTGGCGTTGATCGTGGACCGGCGCCGGGAACGGGAACATTTCCGGCCGGAACCCTACTGGCTTCTCCGGGTCCGGTTCGTCAACGAAAAGGGCGACTGGTGGGGAAGCTGGTTCCGGAAAAAACAGACCCGGTTTCCCGAAGAGACGGCGGCACAGGAGGTGGCCGGAAAGGTGACCGGGGTGAGCGGAACCGTCCGGTCCGTCAGAAAGCAGAAAAAGAAAGAGCCGCCGCCGCCCCTCTACGCCCTGACCGACCTCCAGCGGGACGCCAACAAATGGTACGGGTTTTCGGCCAAAATGACCCTGGGGATCGCCCAGGATCTCTACGAGAAGAAAAAATGCCTCTCCTACCCCCGGACCGACGCCCGGGTGCTGGGGAGCAAGACGGTGGATCTGGCCCGGAAGCTGGTGAATGACCTGTCCGGGGTTTATCCGCAGCCCTTCGCGGGGGTTCGCCATGAGCTGATCGACGGGTCCAACCGGCGGGTCTTCAACGATGCCCGCCTCACGGACCATCATGCGCTCATCCCCCTGAAAGGGCTTCCCGCCAGTGCCACGCCCAGTGAGGAGAAAATCTATCAGCTGGTACTGAAGCGGTTTGCGGCGGTGTTTCATCCGGACTGCGAATTCGAGCAGACCGAGATCATCACCGAAGCGGCGGAAGAGACCTTCCGGACCCGGGGGAAACGGATTCTGAAACCCGGCTGGCGGGCGGTCTATCCGGACAGCGGGGGAAAGCAGAAGAAAAGCGATGACGCGGACGAGCCGGAGGCCGAAGACCTGCCGCCCCTGGCGCAGGGTGATCCGGCCAATGCAGCGGATGTCAATGTCATCAAGAAGATGACCCAGCCGCCGCCGGAGTATTCCGAGGCGCTGCTCCTGAAGGAGATGACCAATCCGGGCCGGTATGTGACCGAGGATGAACTAAAAAAGATCTACCGAGGGGATGTGGGGCTGGGAACCCAGGCGACCCGGGCCCAGATTATCGAGACGCTTCTGTCGCGGCAGTATGTCTTCCGGCAGAAAAAGCATCTCATCGCCACGGACAAGGGCTGTCAATTGATCGATACCCTGCGCCGGTTCGGAGCGGCGCGGGTGCTTACCTCCCCGGAGGAGACGGCCCGGTGGGAAATGGCCCTGGAGCGGATCGCCCAGGGAGAAGGTTCGGAAACAGCGTTTCTGGATGGAATCAAACAACTGGTGAGGACAATGGTGGAAGAATTCAAGAACGGCAAGGCAGCGGCAGGAACAGAGTCAGCAAAAACCGGACCGGGAACAGCGACGGACCTGGGAATCTGCCCGGCGTGCGGCGGAAAAATGATCGAAGGAAAACGGGGATACGGTTGCAGCAACTGGCGGGACGCCGACGGCAGATGCCGGTGTATTGTCTGGAAGGAGATCGCGGGACGGCAGATGTCGCCGGAGGAGGCGAAAACGCTGGTGGAAAAGCGGGAACTGGGGCCGCTGGACGGCTTTGTTTCAAAGAAGGGAAAGCCGTTTTCGGCAAAGCTCCGGCTGGAACAGGGGGAAGACGGCAACTGGGGAACGGTGTTTGTCTTTGATGACCAGCCGGGGGAGAAAGAGTCCCTCGGTAAATGCCCTGCCTGCGGTGGAGATGTGGTGGACGGGCCGAAGGGGTATGGCTGTGCCAACTGGCGGGAGGAAAGCGGCGGCTGCCGGTTTGTGATCTGGAAGACGGTGGCCCAGAAGGAACTGACGCCGGAGGTGGCCAAACAGTTGCTGGAGCGGGGAACGACAGATGAGTTGTTCGGGTTTATCTCCCGGAAGGGGAATGCGTTTTCGGCGCGGCTGAAGCTGCAGGAGGAAGGCGGGGTGTGGAAGGTGGCGTTTGAGTTTCCGCCGCGATAACTCAATTTAACCCCAGGCCGTTGACGTACTCCTGAATAGATCGTCCC
This sequence comes from Desulfobacteraceae bacterium, assembly GCA_041641935.1. Taxonomy (GTDB): domain Bacteria; phylum Desulfobacterota; class Desulfobacteria; order Desulfobacterales; family Desulfococcaceae; genus JBEPXL01. Next base: position 7,925 of record JBEPXL010000090.1, read on the forward strand.
GATGGCGCTTGAATGCCTGAACCAGACGGGCTGAGCGAGTGTCAAGCTCCGGAGGGACGCAATATCTCAGCAAATGAATCCAACCGGTATTTGAAAACCGGATTTCGATTGACCGCCGCCATTTTCATTTTTTGCTCATCAAACCACCCAGTTTCCCCACCACCTCCTTCAGCAGCCCGTCCGAAGCGGATTTCTTTTTCACGGAAAAACTCCACCGTCCCTTTTTGTCCCTGTCGATGTTGACCTCTGTCTGCAACACCACCAGCGCACCGGTAATCACGACTGCGGCGGTAACCGGATCAACACCGAAAGTTTTCTTGTCGGACCTGATCAGCGCGTCCTTCAGCATGGCTTCGTTCGCCGGATCCTGCGCCAGCAGCAACAGGACTTCACGGGCCACCTCACCCGGCGTCGCTATTCGACCGGCCCCCGTGTAATCCCGGTCAGTTCCTCATTCACATCAAACATTTTCACACGAATTCCGGATATCCCGAACTCCTCCAGCCGTTTGGTATGCTTTTTCACGTATGCAACTGCGGTTTCTTCATCCGCGAACAGATAAATGCCGCCGGCTTCATTTGTATCTTCATTCTCTGTCCATATCTTCCAGAGAAACCCCGGTTCTTCCGTAATGGACCGGGCCATATCCGACAGGGCGTCCGCCATCTGTTTTCCAAAGGGTCCGGTATAGGGAAAATCCATCTGAATCAGTTTCGCCATCTCATGCACCTCCCTTGTCTGCAGTTTATTATCGGAATATAGACATACATGGGAAGTTTGTCACAGGGAGAGGCCGCATTCCCTCAAGGCGTCTCCAGTATCGATTACCGGTGCAGCCCCGGTACAAGGCTATTCACAAAACAGCCGTCGCTGTCATCAGCGTCATCTTCACAGAGCGGTTCACCGATGGTGTCAGAGGAAATATACGCCGGCACTGCCGCAACAGGGGAAAGCCATTAACTTCATTCGCAGAAAAAAACAGACAAACCTTTTGACATGCCAAAAAAATATGCAATCAGTCAAAAACAGGGTTGACACAGCAGCAGAAGAGTCTATATGTTAAAAAATACTGATTATTAAAAAAGCCTGTATATTTAAGGTACATTATCCATCGGGTTGAGTAATAAAAACAGAAAGGAGGGGAATGTTCTATTCGATCCGGTCCAAACTGATCGGCAGTTTCCTCGGCGTTGCCCTTCTGGTCGGTACGGTGTCCCTGGTCGTCGGCGGGCAGCTTCTGTATGATTCCGTCGTCACTGAAGCAAGAAACCGGGTTCGGCAGGATCTGAACGTCGCCCGGCTCCTCTACGATGAACGGGGCAGCGCCATTCAGCTCGCCCTGGAAATACTCAGCCTGGACAACGACTTTCAGTCGGCTCTGGCGATGGAGAGAACCAGTTTTCTCGTCGAACGGCTGGAGCAGATGGCCCAACGGATCGATCTCGACTTTGCCGGAATCGTCAGGCCAGACGGCCATATTCTTTGCCGGATCGGTCCCAGGTCCATTACCAGCAAGACTGTGCCTGCCGGCAATCCCGTCGCCCGGGCGGCACTGTCACGGAAAGCGCCGGTTGCCGGTACAGTTGTAATGGACGAACTGTCCCTGCTGACCGAAAACCCGGAACTGGCAGAGCGGGCCCGGATTCTGCCGGTTTCTCCTTCCGGGGTT
>JBEPXL010000091.1:0-9566 GCA_041641935.1 Desulfobacteraceae bacterium
GGCTGATTATCCGGGGGAAAGAACGCAAGCCTCTGATCCGGAGCATCTGCAGGAGTCTGGTGCAGAACCGGGGGTACCATAACGCCTGGATTATTCTTCTGAATGAGGATTATACGGTGCTGGAAAGTGCCGAAGCGGGGCAGCGCAATGACCTGAAGCTGATCCTGGACAGGGTCGGAAAAAATGATCCCGCCCTCTGGTGCTGGAAGGTGCTGAAAGAATCAGGATTCATGGCAACGGAGGATACGACCCACGCCTGCAGAAAATGCCCGGTTTCGGGCATGTATGACGGCTGCGGCGGCATGTCGGCCCGGCTGACCCACAACGGGAAGGTCTACGGTATCCTGACGGTTTCCCTTCCGCCGGAGTTCAGCCGGGATACCGAAGAACACGCGCTGTTTCAGGATGTCGCCGATGATATCGCCTTTGCCCTGCACAGCATCGAAATCGAAAAGGAACGGCAGCAGAGTGAACAGGCCCTGCGGGAGGCGCGGGATGCCCTGGAGCGCCGGGTCCGGGAGCGGACACAGGAACTGGAGGTACTCTCCTCCCGTCTCATCAGCGCCCAGGAAGAGGAGCGGAAGCGGATCGCCGGGGATCTCCACGACGGCATCGGCCAGTGTCTTTCCGCCGTCAAGTTCATGGTGGAAACCTCACTGGAACAGTTGAACGGCAAGGTTCCGGAGAGTGACCTCAAATCCCTCAAGGCGCTGGTTCCCCTGCTGCAGGAGGCCTCCGAAGAGGTACGGACCATTGTCATGAACCTCCGTCCGTCCATCCTGGACGATCTGGGGATTCTGGCGACCATTGCCTGGTTCTGCCGCCAGTTCAAGACGATTTACGCCTATATTGAAATTTATGAGCAGATTGAAATCGAAGAAGACCAGATGCCCGATCCGCTGAAGACGATTCTGTTCCGGGTGATCCAGGAGGCTATGAACAATGTGGCGAAACACAGCCGCGCCAGCCGGGTGGATCTGATCCTCCGGCGGCATGCCGCGGAAAATGAAGTCGAACTGGTGGTGCAGGACAATGGGAGGGGATTTGATACCCGCTCGCTTCAATCCCTCAAGGCGTCCCGGAAAGGATTCGGCATTACCGGCATGAAGGAGCGGGTGGAACTGTCGGGGGGAGCGTTTTCCGTGGATTCGGTACCGGAGGAAGGAACCACCATCCGGGCCGTATGGCAGTACAGGGCGATCCGGGCTATTTCGTGATCAGGTTATTGTCCACGGCGAATGCGGTCAGCTCCGATGCGCTGTGGAGGTCGAGCTTCTTCATCAGGTTGCTCCGGTGTTTTTCCACCGTCTTGATACTGATGCAGAGACAGTCGGCGATATTCCTGTTCTTGTTTCCTTCGGCGATCAGTTTCAGTACCTGCCGTTCCCGCTGGGTCAGCAGATCCAGACCGCTTTCCGTCGTTTCCGGCTGCTTTCCTTCCAGATAATATTTTACCAGCGTTTCCGATATGCCGGGGCTGATGTAGGTCTGCCCGTCCAGAACACTGCCCAGGGCGACCTTCAGTTCCCCGTGGGTGGCGTCTTTCAGCAGGTACCCGTTGGCACCGGCCTTGAGGGCCGCAAACACATATTCTTCGGCCTTGTGAACCGTCAGAACCAGCACCTTGCAGGCCGGGGAAATGCTCTTGATCTCCCGGATGGCATCGAGACCGTCCATGGTCGGCATGGACAGATCCATCAGAACCAGATCCGGCTGCTCGGCATTGACACAGCGGATCGCCTCCAGACCGTTGGCGGCTTCGCCCGCGATTTCCAGATTGGGGTGAGACGAGAGCATCGACCGCAGTCCCTCTCTCAGGATCCGGTGATCCTCGACGATAATCATACGATGTACGCTCTTCACTCGATTCTTTGGCATGAATCTTCCGTATATTGACAGCTCTGTCGCGATTGGCGGAAATACCGGATGCGTCGCTGGAAAAAGGCAGAGCAACCGCTCTGTTACGGAAAGAAGTGTACACTATAACACCACAAAAAATCAATATGGCTTTCCGGATCCGGATTTCCCGGTGTGGCGGAAGGCGGGACGGCGGATGTTCATGAAGATAATCCGGAAGACAAAGACGCGCTGCGGACGGATCAGGACAGAAGCAGGCCCCAACGCATCCTTTTCCTGACGGAGGCGGAGGAGAGTAGAAAAGCGGTTTATCGTGTGTTCCGGCACAGGTGAACGGGCCGGAGAGCAGTTACGGTCCGGGCCGGTTCGGAAGGCGAATCCGTACTGTTGTTCCCTCCCCCTTTTCGGAAGATACTTCGATCGTGCCCCCGTGTTCATCGATGATCTTTTTGGTGATCATCAGTCCCAGCCCGGTCCCGTCATATCCTTTGGTGGAAAAGAAGTTTTTGAAAATCTTCTCCTGCACCTCCTCTTCCATTCCGCAGCCCGTATCGGAAATGGTATACGCCACCGCCCATTCTCCGGGGCGGGACGTCCGGAGAAATATTTCTGTCGCCTTGTGGGTACACCGGATATCCGTGCAGGCGTAGAGGGCATTGGTCACCAGATTGAGCAGGGCCCGGTGGATCGCTTCCGGGTCGAGCCAGACGTAGGGCAGACTTTCATCCAGTTCCAGCCGGAAATAGACCCCGTACTCCTCGGCCTGGGGCAGCATCAGTTCATGAATGTCACGGGCCGGAGCGTTGGGATCACAATGCTGGTAGCCGGGAACCCGTTCCCGGGCAAAATCGAGGAGTTCCAGTGCCACATTGTTGATCTTGCTGACATTCCCCTTGATCATGTTCCAGCCCTGCTTCAGATACTCCCGGTTATCCAGCTCAAACCCTTTGTCCATGACGAACATTCCCCCGGAAAGGCCGCCGGTGATATTCTTGATGCCGTGGGCCAGCCCGGCCGCCGTCTCCCCGACCGCCGCCAGCCGTTCGGATGCGATCAGTTTCCGGGTCTTCTCCTCGACGAGCCGCTCCAGATTTTCCGTATACATGCGCAGCTGGTTCTTGAGGGTGATCCGTTCCGTGGCCCGCTTGAGGGCGATCTCCAGGATATCGTCATTGATGGGTTTGGTAATGAAATCCGTGGCCTCAAACTTGAGGCTTTTGATGGCCAGTTCCATATCGCCGTGGCCGGTGATCATGATCACTTCCGTATCCGGGTTTTCTCCCTTGAGCTTCTGGAGCAGTTCAATCCCGTCCATGCCGGGCATTTTGATGTCGGTCAGCACAATGGACGGCATCTCTTCCCTGAAAACAGCCAGCGCCTCGTCCCCGTCTTTGGCCGGAAGAATGTCATAGCCCATATCGGTCAGGAAAATACTCAGGATATCGCGGATATCCTCTTCGTCATCGACCACCAGCACCTTCACCGGTTTATCTGTCATGGGATTGTTCCTCTTCCACTGGAAATTCCAGGCGAAACCGTGCACCGCTGTATTCGTTGGAGAGAACCCGGATGTCGCCCCGGAAGTCTTTGACAATACCATAGCTGATCGAGAGCCCCAGCCCGGTCCCCTTGCCGACCTCCTTGGTGGTGAAAAACGGCTCAAAGAGTTTATCGGCAATGGATTGCGGAATACCCGTACCGGTATCGCCCACTTCGGCGACCACCTTGCCGTCTTCCACGAAGGTATTCAGGAAAATCAGCTTTTCCGCCTCCCGGCTGCCGGCCGCCTCCCACCGTGCTTCAATGGCGTCGCGGGCATTGACCAGCAGGTTGATGAAGACCTGCTCCAGGCGGCTGGGGTCCGCCATGATCTCCGGAAGGTTTTCATCTGTCTCCCACTGCACATCGATCCTGCGCAGTTTCAGCTGCTGGCTGAAAATATCATAGGCCCGCTCCAGCACATGATTCACCTGTACCTTCTGCAGGTGAATATCGGATTTGCGGGCAAAATCACGCATATGATTGATAATCTTGTTGGCCCGGTCCACATTGCTGCTGATCTTTTCCACCATGTTCCGGAAAATTTCCGGCTTGATCGGTTCCTCCTGGTTCAGCTTTTTCATGAAAAAGCTGCCGGCCATCTTGATGACGGTGAGCGGCTGATTCAGTTCATGGGCCACGCCGGTGGCCATTTCTCCCAGCGTTGCCAGCTTACTGGCCTGGGAGAGCTGATGTTCCGCCTCCAGCCGTTTGGTAATATCGCTGACCGTCACCAGAAGAACCTGCCGCTCCCAGTATTCCGAAGGAGAAATCCGGAGATTGACAAAGATGGCGCTTTCGCCCTTTCCAGCATGTCGCACCCGGTAAATCACGCCGGAGGTCTTGAGCTTGAACGCATAATGATCTTTTTCGCTGTCCTGGAAAAGATCCAGAAAGGACCGTCCGATCATCTCCGATTTCATGTATCCGTAAACCGACTGAATGTTTTTGTTGCAGTCCAGGATTTCAAAGGTATCCGTGGCGATGACAAACACCGGATTGGGAATATTGTTGAAGATGGCGCGGTAATTATGATGGGAAATTTCCAGTTCCTCTTCCAGAATCCTCCGGTGCGTGACATCCAGGCACATTTCCATGGCCGCGACGATTTCCCCCTTTGAATTTTTCACCGGGGATGTCTTGACGATCCAGTGACGACGGCTGCCGTCCCGGTTGAGTCTGGTCTCTTCGCTGGTATGGGTTTCCCCGTCGGCAAAGGTCCGTTCCACCGGACAGATTTCACACTTCCGGTCCCGTCCTTTGTAGGCTTCATAGCAGTACTTGCCGGGGGTCGGGGAAAACCGGTCCGCAAATTCCCGGTTATACCCGACCAGGCGGTAGTCCTTGTCCTGCACGGTAATGGTGCAGGGGACACTCTCAAACAGGTTCTGGTATTCCTGACGCTGCCGGTGGAGCTTGAAAATCAGCGTTATAATCACGGCCGGAATCAGAATCAGAAAGATCACCCCGAAGAGGATGACGCCGATCAGTGCAAAGGGATCCATTCCCGTGCCCTCCGTCACTGCTGTACCGATCCGGTTTCATCGTGATACCGGGGAACCCGGATACGAAAACGGGCCCCTTTTTCCGGCGCTGAGGATACGGTAATCCCGCCGCCGTGCTGACGGACCATCTTGTTGGCGATAAAGAGACCCAGCCCGGTTCCCTTGTTTCCCTTTGAGGAAAAAAAGAGGGTAAACATCTTTTCCCGGGTTTCCCGGTCGATGCCGGGGCCGTTGTCTATCACATCAAAAAAGACAGCCCCGGCATCTCCGGAAACCTGAAACCGTACCTCGCCGGGCGTTTCCGCCGGCATCTCGGCGGAAGCGTCCACCGCGTTCTCCAGGATATTGACCAGGGCCGAAGCAAGAACACCGGTATCCGCGTCAAATTCCCCCAGGCCGGTTTCAAATTGGCGGATAAACCGGACATTCCGGTCCTGTGCCTTTTTTTCCACCGTCACCGCCAGTTCTTCTGCGAATTGATCAACAGGAACCCTTTCATATTCCAGTTCCCGGTTCTTGGCATAGTACAGGATATCGAGTACCTGCTTCCGGATGCGGCCCACCATCATCTTGACGATGTCCCATCCTTCCTCGATCTTCTCCTGATCATCTTTGGCCAGTCCGGCGTTGACCAGATACATGCCGCCGTCCAGCCCGGTCAGAAGGCCCTTGATGCCGTGGGAGACCGATCCGATCAGAAGACCGAGAGAGGTAAGCTGGTCCTGAAGTTCCCGGATCTGGGTAATATCGGTGGACACCTCCATCACATGGGTGATACTGCCGTCGGCGTCCCGGATCGGGGCGGTGGTGATCAGGACATTGTACTGCTGCCCGGTCTTTGTGGTGACGACGGTTTCCATCCGGTGGGACCGGCCGTCCTCGAAGGTCTGGATAACCGGGCACTCGGGGCAGGGATCGTTCCGGTGTTTGTAGGCCCGGTAGCAGAAGGCGCCGTATTGCTCATCAAAATTCTCTTTGAAGAGCCGGTTGCTCTCGGTGATATGAAGATTGCGGTCCTGCACGGAAATGAAGCTGGGAGCGGCTTCAAACAACTGATGATACTTGTGCCGCGTGGTCCGCAGCTCTTCCTGGACGAGCTGGTGGAGGTGTTCATCGTGGGCCCGGATCTGCTCCCGCATGTTCGTCTTCTCAAAGGCCCGGTGAATGGCGGCATCCAGAATATCCTGGTTGATGGGCTTGGTAATAAAGTCCGCCGCCTCGTATTTCAGACTCCGGATCGCCAGATCCAGATCCCCGTGACCGGTGATCATGATCACTTCCGTGTCGGGTTCACGCCGCTTTACCTCCCGAAGCAGTTCAATGCCGTCGAGACCCGGCATTTTAATATCCGTGACCACAAGGGGCGGGCGCTCGGCCTCGAACCGGTCCAGTGCTTCCAGACCGTCTGCGGCGGCCGTCACATCAAATCCCATATCGGCGATATACAGTGAGAGAATCTCCCGGATATCCGCCTCATCATCTACAAGAAGCAGTTTTTTTTCCATTGCGTATCCCAAGAGACGATTCGGGTTCGGGGATATTGATCCCGGCGGGACCAAAAAATACGCCCGGATGGAACCGGGCGAAAAAACGGTGCAGCAGCAGGCAGGTGAGGAAGGACAGGAAAACAGGCCGTGTCAGTGGCCTTTCTTTTTCTGAATCAGGGATTCGGCGATCCGCAGCAGGGTCTCGGGTTTCGGCGGTTTTTCCAGGTAGGCCTCCGGCTCCGGCAGCACTTCATCGGACTGCACATTGAGCATTTTCAAGTAATGGCGAAAGGTCTTTTCCCCGACCCCTGAAAGCATGAACACCGGCGTCTGGTGCAGTACATCATCTTTTTTCATGCGCTGGAACATCCGGACGCCGCCCTCTCCCGGCATCATAATGTCCAGAATCACCAGATCCGGCAGAATTTCCCTGGCCCTGCGAAACCCCTCTTTTCCGTCCCTTGCCGCCACCGCCTTGTATCCGCTGGTTTCAAAGACAGTGGATACAAAAATCCGCATATCCAGTTCATCATCGACAACCAGGATCGTTTTCTTGTCTGCCATACACACACCACCACCACCATCGTTTTTCCGCTTCCGCCGGTACGATCCGTCCGTCCGGTACGGCGCGCCCTTCCCCGTCCCGGGAAACGGGCACCGTACCGGTTTTTCTTCTATTCCACTGATTCCGCGACTTTATCCGGACGGTTCACACTCGCCACCGGACAGGAAGCCCGCAGGACCACCTGTTCCACCGTTCTGCCGAGTTCGGCCTGTTCCGGCTCCACATCACGGGTGTGGTGTGCCATGATAATCAGGTCACTGTTCTTTTCCCGGGCATATTTGAGCACTTCCACATAGGGAATCCCCTCCCAGACCTCGACCTCGTAGTTGTCAAAGTCTTTCATCTGGGAAATATACTTCTTCTCGATCTTTTCCCTGGCTTCCTTGAGCCGATCTTCCACCTCGGTCTGCTCCAGTACGGTTCCGGCATGGACGGAGCTGAGATCCAGAGCATGGAACAGGTAGAGCTTGGCCCCGATCTCCTTGCAGAGTTTCAGCGCGAACTTGAAGGCGGCATCCGACGCCTTGCTGAAATCGGTACCGAAAATGATGTTGGAGAAGTACCAGAGACAGGTCGTACAGGGGCGGCTGATGATCAGCACGGGACACCGCGCCCCTTTTGCCACCCGCTGCATGGTGCTGCCGACGATGCTCCGGTACCGGGTCGCCCCCGGATCTTCCTGACGGGAGTGGGCCCCCATGACGATCAGGTCCGCATCCATTTTGCGGGCTGTCCGCAGGATTTCGGTATGGGGGACGCCGATTCTGGTTTCGACCTGGCAGGATTTGCACTCTGCCAGCTGAGTGGAATAGGTGTTTTTCAGTTCTTCCTTGACCCATTCCTCGTAATCGGAATCCGCATGCTCCTCTTCTCCGGTACGGGCGTCGGTCACGGTGGTGCTGAAGCCACGGCTCGGCATTCCGTAGACATGGAACACCGTCATTTCCGCATTATACTTTTTCGTCAGGTCAAACGCCACGTGCGCCGCATTGTCACAAGTCGGCGTGGCCGTGGTTGCAAACAAAATTTTATCAAACATGCATTACCTCCTCAGTTCACACGCCATAAGCGTACCCTGAAATCCGAGTTCCCACACGATCCCGTCGATAAATTCAAACAGATTACAGACCGTATCGAATTCGAGGATATCGACCCTGTCCCCAAAAACAATATGTTTGAGCCGCCCGAGCATCAGGGGCATGTCCAGAAGATTTTCCAGCGGCACCGACCGTATCTCAACCGTTTCACCGCCGGCTTTACCAATCAGCGAGTGGTACATCTCCAGACGGGGCTTCCCCGGAAACCCGATCATCTCTACGGTTTTAGCAAATGTGAGATGATCAAAGCCATCATACCGGCAGTCACTTTCCGGGCTGGACCGGTACTGCGTCATATAAGAAGGGAAGAAGGCATTCAGCTTCTGAAACACCGGATACTTCTCGAACATCCTGAAGTAGCTCCGGAGCGTATAGCCTTCTCCCAGCAGCACCTGATAGCTGAGAAAAACCAGCGGTTCCGTATCGACACCCCTGCCCTCATGGACAAGGGTGCCGTCCGGGATAAGCGTCACCTGATGCATAACTGCACTGTTCTCCTGTACGCTATGCTTCTTCCTCGGCAGGCCGGAGATGTTCCGGCACTTCCACCATTTCGATCAGCAGCGGCTTGAGGAAGGACCAGCGGATTCCCACATGAAAGACTTCCTCCAGATCCCGGATCGCGTCCCAGCAGTTGTGACAGGGGGCGATCACCAGCTTGGCGCCGGTTTCGAGAATCTGATCTTTTTTAACCTTGAGACCGGTATTCCGCTGTTTCCGGTACCGCCCGATGCCGTTGAATCCGCCGCCGCCGCCGCAGCAGAAGTTATGCTCCCGGCACGGGCTCATCTCCCGGAAATCCTCTGCAATGTAGCTCATGATCTCGCGGGTATAATCCCCAAGGCCGGCGTTGCGGATATAATTGCAGGAATCCTGCAGCGTCACCGGTTCCTTGATCTTCTTTGCCGGATCAATTTTCAGTTTGCCGTTCCGGAGGACTTCCGCCACCCATTCCACATAGTGGTAGCTTTCAATGGGGGGTTTTCCGTCCTTGAGGCCCAGCCAGTAGGGCCCTTCGACGACGGTGGCCCGGTAGGCGTGCCCGCACTCGGTGACCACCATCCGCTTGGGGTTCAGGCGGCCCATGGCATCATAGACCGATTTGACCTGCTTTTTGCATCCTTCCCAGTCCCCGGCGAACATGGCAAGGCTGGTCTCCTCCCAGCCCTCGCTGGGAACGGTCCAGTTCTCACCGGCCAGATGGAAAAGGACGGCCGCTTCGGCCAGATCTTCGGGGTAGTGTTTGGGCTCCCGGGCATTGACCGTGTACATGATGTCCGCCCCCTGTTTATCAACAGGGATCTCAAGCCCCGGCCATTCCTCTTCATACTCCTCTGCCATCCACTCGCAGGTCTCGACCCAGTCTTCGGTGGTCACGTCCATCTGGGCGCGGAACACCCGGTGCATACCGGAGCCGATCTTCATCTCCCACGGAATGAATCCCTGCTGAAAGCAGAGGCCCCGGACATAGCTGAACATGACTCCCATGTCGATCCCGAAGGGGCAGTACATGCCG
>JBEPXL010000092.1:0-9543 GCA_041641935.1 Desulfobacteraceae bacterium
GTGTGCTCTTCCGATCTAGGGCGGTCAGCCGTGCGGTTCTGCCCGGTGAATGCTCCGGATAGTAGACCTCCAGGCCCTGCAGACCGATCTCTTTTAGTTTGCGGATCAGCTCGTCCCAGGAGAGGTTCCTGACCGGCTTCAGCAGACCGGGATGGGCCAGCACCGCAATCCCCCCCCCCCCCCGGATCAGTTCAATGGCTTCGGCGCAGCCGACCCGGAACTTGTCCACATAGGCCGGGCAGCCGACCCGGAGATACCGTTCAAAGACCTCGTCCAGGGAGCCGGCATATCCTTTTTTGACCATGGTCTGGGCGATATGGGGGCGGCTGAGCTGGCACGCCCCGGCATGTTCGGTGACCTCCGTCAGGGTAAGAGCGAATCCCAGCGCGTTGAGCCGCTGGATGATCCGGGGATTGCGGTTTTTACGGGCGTCCCGGAGCCGGCTGAGAGCGTCGTTGAGGGGCGCATCGTCGAGCCGGATACCATAGCCGAGAATATGAATACTGCCGGGACGGGGATAAAAAGACGGCGTTGCGGCGCTGATTTCAACACCGGCGAGCACTTCCACCGGTGCTGTTCCGTCAGCGACGGCAAGGGCGTCCCCTGCACCGTCCAGTGTGTCATGGTCCGTGATGGCAATCGCTTTCAGCCCCTGCTCCGATGCCAGATGAACAATCTCGGCAGGGGTAAGGGTTCCGTCAGAGGCCGTTGTGTGAATATGCAGATCGACTCTCGCCGTTTGACTACAGTCCAAGCGCTTTTTCCTTCTTTTCCTCTCGGGTCTTGCAATCGATACACTGTGTGGTGACCGGCCTCGCCTTGAGGCGGTTGATGGCAATATCTTCCCCGCAGGTTTCACAGATGCCGAAGGTACCGTTCTCGATCCGTTCCAGGGTCTGTCTGATTTTTTTGAGCAGCTTGTTTTCGCGGTCACGGATGCGGAGGGTGAAGTTCCGGTCAGATTCGAGAGAGGCACGGTCGGTTGGATCAGGGTAATTGTCTTTATGATGGGTCATATCGACGACGGTGTCATCGGCTTGACTGAGTAGATCCTGTCGCCAGTCAATAAGGAGTTTCCTGAAATATTCAACGTCTTGTTTTCTCATAGGAACACCTTTCTGTAAAAAGGTTACTACGTTGTAACCCTTCTCCATACCAAAAGCAGGTGCATGTGTAAACATTTTATCAGAACCCGTGAGATTATGCATCAATCACCACATCGGTAACGGGAACCGCCGTACAGGCCAGAATCATATCTTCGGGATCATCCACATAATCAAGACCTGTTTCATCTTCCATTTCCACATCGCCGGAAATCAGCCGGACGGCACAGGTACCGCAGATTCCCTGCTGACAGTCATAATCAATAGCCACGCCGTGGGCTTCCGCGAGTTCAAGGATACTGGCATAGCTGTCTTCCCATGCCACGGTTTTGCCGGATTTTTGGAATTCAACCTGAATTGCCATTCTGATCTACCTCCTTGTGTATGGTTCCGCCGCACGGGACAGAGAGACCCTGCCCCATGCGGCGTGCTGTCATTGGAATCACCGGTCCCGGCGGGAGCGGTGGTCCGGTTCTGCAGGCGACGGGCCGGTTCCGGGACACCGCCGTATCATTATCCCGCAGTCCGGATAAAACAGAAATTGTCATCCTCTTCCACTGTAATCGTCACAGTGTCCGTGGAGATGACCCCGCGGCTGTCCGTGACGGTCAGTTCAAAGACCAGATCCTCTTCGTCCGCTTCAATATCCTGTGCGACAAACTCGGCCCGGACGGTGTCTTCGCCCGTCAGGGTGACATCCTCGCCGGCGGTCTGCCGCCACGAAAATTCAGCAATGCCGAAGTCGGGGTCTGTGGAGCCGGCGCCATCCAGAACCACCCGTTCCCCCTCGATGACGGTTTCATCCTCTCCGGCATCGGCGGTCGGGGCTTCATTGCGGGTATTCCGGCCGGTTCGCCGGATATCGTGACCGAACAGCGGCCATTCCGACGCGGCAAGCCCTTCGGCGTCGGTTTCGACGGCATAGAGACGGCCTGTCTGCAGTCCGGTGGAGCCGGAGTTGATGGAACCGATGTAGAGGGTTCCGTCAAAGCCGATGACCGGTGAGGAGGTGGTGCCGTTGATGACCAGCCGCCACCGTTCACTGCCGTCGGAGAAGAGGGCGTAGAGGTTGACATCCAGAGAACCGAAATAGATTTTGCCGTCCGATCCCACCGCCGGTGTGGACCGGACCGGGCCGTCGGCGGCAAACCGCCATCGCTCATCCCCGTCCGGTTCAATGGCATAGAGGAAACCGTCATCGGAACCGATGTAGATGGTGCCGTCGAAGGCCAGGGCAGGGGAGGAACGGATATCGGCGCCGGTTTCAAAGCGCCATTGCTCTTCTCCGTCGGGATTGACGGCATATACAAAATTGTCCGCGGAACCGATGTAGAGGATGCCGTCTTCGCCGATGGCCGGAGACGAAAATACAGGATCGCCGGTGGGAAACCGCCACTGCAGTTCTCCGTTCCGGTCAAAGGCATACAGTTCCCCGTCCTGTGAGGTGACATAAACGATTCCGTCTCTGTCGAAGACCGGTTTGCTTGTGACGGGACCACCGGTCTGAACGCGCCACTGGAGGGTTCCGTCGGCATTGACCGCATACAGGAAACCGTCGCGGGAGCCGACGTAGATAGTGCCGTCGTCGCCGATGGTCGGTGATGAGGCCACATCCCCGCCGGTCTGAAACCGCCACTGTTCGGTTCCGTCAGGACCGACGGCATAGAGGAAATCGTCGTCGGAGCCGATATAGATCGTACCGTCCCCGCCGATGGACGGCGACGAGAGGATTTCATCACCGGTGGCGAAGCGCCATATTTCTGCGCCGTCCGGGGCAAAAGCGTACAGGAAATTGTCATCGGAACCGACATAGACCGTTCCGTCATCCGCGAGCGCCGGCGCGCCTTCGATCCGGAGCCCCCGCTGCACATTCCAGAGAATGGTTCCCGGCTGGGCCGCGGCGGACAGCGGGCAGATTGTGATCATCACCACCAGTATCCCCGCCAGCAGCAGGGAAGCAGCATCTGTTTTGTGAATCATAGTTCTCCTTTTGTACCGGCTGGCCGGACCAGTCGTATTTTTATCCATCCTTGGCGGTCACGGGGAAAATATAAAATACTATTGACTTACGTTCATAAAACAAGCAAACGTATTTTGCAAATTGAATGGAAGATTGTAATTTTTTTATCAGACAGGAAGAGATTATGCGGAAAAAACGGATGTCCTATCTGCTGGCAGGGCTGCTGCTTCTGTGGATCTGCATGGGAACCGGTTGTGAAACGTTGTTCAAGGAAGAAAAACCTTCCCTTCATATTGCGATGGTCGCCCCCATGTCGGGCAAAAGCCAGTCGGTGGGGCGCTCTTTCCTGCAGGGGGTGCAGCTCTATCTGGATGATGTCAACCGGAACGGGGGCATCAACGGGAAACAGGTTGTCCTGGATGTGTATGATGATCAGAACAACACCGAACTGGCACGGGAGGAGGCATTCCGGATTGTAGAGACCAACCGGGCCCTCGGCGTCATCGGCCACCACTTCAGCACCTGTTCCATCGCCGCCGGTGAAATCTACAAGGAATACGGCATTCCGGCCATTACCCCCTCTTCCACCAATGTCAACGTCACCTGGAACAATCCCTGGTATTTCCGCTCCTGCTTCAACGACAATTTACAGGGCCGGTTTCTGGCCAATTATTCCCGCAAGGTGTTTCAGACACCGGTGGTGAGCATCATCTATGAAGATGACGATTACGGGTCGTATCTTGCCAGGGTATTCGAGGAGACGTCCAAATCGCTCGGCAGCGAAGTCCGGTATATCTGGAAGTTCGATCCCGACAGCCGCTATGTGGAGGATGCCCTCAAGCAGATCGTCTATGACCTGAAATCCAAGGAGGACGCCGGCGTCGTCTTTCTGGCCACCCAGGCCGGGCCCGGCGTGACGCTGCTGAAGGCGATGAAGGAATCCCTGGTGCTCAATCCCCTGATCGGCCCGGATGCCTATGCCTCGGAAACCTTCCGCCAGGGGTTTGCCGTCTTTCCTAAAGAGCAGCGGGATCCCGGCTTTTATACCAATGGCATGTATGTCACCACGCCCCTCATTTTCGATACCACCGACGACAAGGGGCAGTACTTCAAGGATACCTACCTGAAGCGGTTCGGAGAACTCCCCGGCTGGCATGCCGCCTATGCCTACGACACGGCAATGGTTCTGGTCCATGCACTGAAGTCCACCGGCGCGGAAGGCACCTTTGAAACCCTGGAGGAGGACCGGCGGCGGATCCGGAACTTCCTTGCCAACATGAACACCATTGAAGAGGGGGTGGAGGGGGTGACCGGGTACAACTATTTTGACAGCCGGGGAGACGCCCAGAAGCCGGTTCTGATCGGTGTCTACCGGAACCGGAACATTGTTTCGGCCCTGACCCAGTTCCAGACCATTTCCAATGCGGCCGAGCGCAACTATCTGGAGACGGCCCGGCAGCGGGACCGGGTGATCCAGTTCGGCAACCAGTATATGTACCGGATCAATGTCATCTACACCGGCATCGACATGAACGAGATCAGTGACCTCAATTTCAAGGATCTGACCTGTACCCTCGATTTCTATCTCTGGCTCCGGTACCAGGGGGAGATCAACTTCAGTGATCTTGTCTTTCTCAATGCCACCGAACCGATTGTGCTGGGGGAACCGATCCGGGAAAAGACGACCAGGGATCTGCTCCATTACCGGCTCTACCACATCAAGGGACAGTTCCGGATGGATTTTATACCGGACGCCTATGTGTATGGAGATCATGTCATCGGCGTCAGTTTCCGCCATCCGGCCATGGACCGGAACAATCTGATCTATGTCAAGGATGTACTCGGCATGGGAAGTGTCGATGACGACCAGACCCTGCTGAAAAAAATGCAGACGGAACAGATTCTCAGTCCGGCCTTTGACTGGAAACTGAAACGGATCTGGTTTTTTCAGGACAGTGCCGAGGAGAACGCCCTGGGCAATCCTGAATATCTCAATATCACCGGCGGGAATGTGAGCTACTCCCGCTTCAATATGGCCATGCGCATCACCCCGGACCAGTTTACCATGCGGGACATGCTCCCTCCCGAACAGATCGGGTACATCCTTGCCCTGAGCATGGCCATGCTCCTCGTACTGCCCCTGGTGAGCCGGACCCGGACCTTCCATTCCCTGTCACGGGTCATCTGGGTGCTGCAGTTCGTATTCGCCATTCTGCTTCTGCTTTCCGCCGAGTTCTATCTGATTCACCAGGTGGGCGGGACCTATTACCTCGATCCGCTGATTCTTGCCATCAACATTCTCTGGTGGTTTATTCCGGCCATACTGCTGGATATTGGAATCCGGCGGTTTATCTGGACACCCCTGGAGGAGAAGACCGGACGGTCCGTTCCCCGGATTGTGCAGAACTCCCTGGCGATGATGATCTACCTGCTGGCGTTCTTCGGTGTGGTCGCCTTTGTATTTGATCAGCGGCTGACCAGCCTGCTGGCCACCTCCGGCGTTATCGCCATGATCATCGGTCTTGCCATTCAGATCAATATTTCCAACGTCTTTTCCGGTATCGCCATCAATGTGGAGCGTCCCTTCCGGGTGGGTGACTGGGTCAAGATCAGCGGATTCAAGGAGGGAAAGGTCGTGGATATTAACTGGCGGACCACCCGGATCCGGACCCGGGATGACACGACCCTGTGCATCCCCAACAGTCAGGCGTCAGAGTCGGTGATAGAAAACTTCAGCTACCCCAATGACGGATTTTTCAAATACCTGACCATTTATGTCGATCCGGTCCATCCTCCGGAACGGGTGAAGAAAATCCTGCTGGATGCGGCCCTGTCTGCGCCGAGTGTGGAACAGGAGCCCCCCCCGTCCACCCGGTTTCTGGGACTGACCGAAGGGATCACGGGTCTGAGCCGGTCCTGGGCCGCCAACTATCTGATTTCCGCCTATGTCAGGGATTACGGCAAGAAATTTGCCTATAACGAGGAACTGTGGTCCAGTGTCTGGAGCCATCTGCGGCGGGCCGGCATCCGGCCGGTGCTGCAGCGTCAGGAGATGCACATGACCCTGGAGGGCATCCGCCGCCCGAAGGCCCTGCCCGAAAAATCACTGGGAATTCTGCAGGAACTGGAAATTTTCCAGCCCTTCTCCCATGAGGCCAGACGCTACCTGAGCCAGCGGATGAAGCATCACCATTTCTATCCGGGGGAGAAGATTGTGCGCCAGGGCGATGCGGGAAATTCGCTCTTTATTGTGGAAGAGGGCGTGGTGAGCATCCGGGTCAAGTTTGATACCCGGACCCAGGCCATCGAGGTGGCCCGGGTCGGGACGGGAAATTTCTTCGGAGAAATGGCGCTTCTGACCGGAGAACGGCGGACGGCAACCGTCGTCTCCCTCACCGAGACCTCCCTCTATGAAATCACCAAAGAGGATATTGCGCCGCTTCTGGAAGAGGAGCCGGCCATCTCCCGGCGGCTGAGCGATATCCTCACCAAGCGGAAGATGGCCACGGAATCCCACAAGTATACCAATGAAGATGATGATTTCGACAAGGCGACCATTGCCCAGCAGATTTTCAACCGGATTCAGACCTTCTTCGGGTTCAAGCGGACCTGATTCCTATCCTTCGGGAATCCGGAGAACCTGACCGGCCCGGATCTTCCGGAGATTACGGATTTCATTGTGCCGGGCGATGGACCGGGTGGAGATGCCGTACTGCTCGGCGATCTCCGACAGGGTTTCTCCCCGCAGCACCTTGTGCCGGAGGTTGCGGAGTTGATCTGGTTTTATGGTGGAAGAGGTTTTCCGGGGGGAAGAAACCGCCACATACCGTCCCGGAATCCGGAGACGCTGACCGGCCCGGATCCACCGCGGATTCCGGATGCCGTTGGCCCGGGCCAGGTTCCGTGTGGAGACATTGAACCGGGACGCGATCTGGGACAGGGTCTGTCCCCGGCGCACCCGGTAATACTGCTGCTGAAGGCTTTCCTGGAACTTCAGTGTCGCGGGAATGGCGGCGTATGCGGTTTCAAAGCCGGCCTTCCGTTCGGCAGGCAGATTGAGCCTGTATCCTTTGGGAATCATTCCGCCGGAACGGAAGACGGACGGCAGCAGCGCCGGATTGAGTGTCCGGATTTCATCGGCCGTAACGCCGCAGTACTTTTCCAGCGTGCTGACGGCGATATGGTCCGGTATCCCGATCTGTTCCAGGGCCAGGGCCGGCTCCCGCCCGATATCGCCGAAATACTTCTCCGGCTCGCTGCAGATCGCCACCGCCACTACAAATTCGGCATAAAAGTTCCGGGAGGCAAAGGCAAACCGTGAGCCGTCATAGTGTTCCACCAGTTTTCCCATGTCCGTGGAGCCCACCGCCCTGACGGCGTTGATCATCCCCTGCAGGCCATGATTGTAGGCGGTGATCGCCAGCGGCCAGTTTTTGAGGGTTCTGTAATTGATGGCCAGATGGCGGGCCGCGGCCCGGGTGGCAAGAATCGGATCCCGGCGTTCATCGATCATGTTGTCGACGCGGAGTTTGTGCTGCTTTCCGGTCTGGGGCATCAGCTGCCACATCCCGGCCGCGCCGACATGGGAGTAGGAAAAGGGATTATAGGCCGATTCGATCAGGGGGAGATAGGCCAGCGCCTCGGGCACATCGTATTCGGCAAGGATTTGTTTGATCTGGTCGAGATACCGGCCGGACCAGACAATCCCTTTCTTGAAGCTGTCGGCCTGACCGATCTGGGCGCGGACCCGCTGGTGGGCGTCCGCGTGCGGAAAACGGGAGGATTCGGGAAGGTCCTTGAACAGACGGCGGACCCGGCGGGCCTCACCGGTCAGGGTTCCGGGACTGTCCCAGTCTTCGGCTATATCGGCCAGTATTTTGCGGTATTTTTCCCGCACTTCCCGGATCACGTTCCACCGGTTCTTTCCTGCCCCCTTCAGATCGACCACCTCATACACGACGCCGACATACCAGTCGTCATGGATCAGGGCCTCGGACCGGGAATGCTGCGTAAACACCCGTGCCCAGAAGTCGATCTGGGGCTGCAGTGACGGGCTTACCGGGAAAAGGTCGTCCGCGGGAAGCGCCGGCGGGGGAACGGGAAAGGGACCGGCGATCCTGGGTTCCGGTGGCGCGGGAAGATATATGATGGCCGGTATTGCCAGCAGGAGTACCGCCAACAGCAGGGCACTGATCCGGCGACGAAGGCGGGTACGCTTTCGCTGCTCTTCACTGAAACCAGGAAGGAGTGTCTGTTGTGTCATCGGTCTGTCCTCATGTTGTTATCGGGTTGACCGTTGGAGGGCGTTCTGCAGATGATGCGGCCGGCAGGTTACCATGCCGTATTCTGTGCATTGTTCACAATGCTATACGCGAAACGGGATATTTTTTCAAGCGCTGTTCACAGATGATCAGCAGGTTCCGCGTAAAATCTCCGGTCCTGCTGATCATCCGGCATTTTCCCCGGAGGATGACCGGCGGGAATCCTCCCTGCCTTGCGAGTCCGCCTTCTGTGGAAGGACATTCACTTTTTCTGCCGGACAAAGAGAAGGGGATTTCCGCAGATATAGCCGATCAGCCGGACGAGTATCCACAGCACCGCAACCGGAATCAGTACCGTCTGCACCATGAACACGATAATCAGATCGACCATGTATTCGGCATAATCGGTGATCCGTTCCCTGAGAAACTGCAGCTTTCTGCGGAGTCCTTCATGGGCCCGCACATTCTGGTACATCTCCTTCAGCCGCTCCAGATAACCCTGCTCATCCGTGCGCGCCTCCGTGTCCGCATCCGCAAGCCCCGTCTCTTTGAGCTCCCGGCTGGCTTCTTCAAGAGAGGTGATGGAATGATCATAGGTCCGGCTCAGAAACCGGTCATAGATCAGGTTGCTGGCGATGGCGACCGCCGGAATGCCGAAGCGGATGATCAGGGAAATCAGAACCAGTTTGTACCCCCAGACATCCGGCCGGAACCGGACGGAGGGGGGAATCCAGATTCCGATCAGAATCAGGAACATGGAGAGGGTCAGCAGCACCGTCAGCCCGAACCATTCCCCCATTTCCATCAGAACCTTCTGCGCTCCCAGGGAGGTCGTGCTGACCAGCATGACCCAGGAGAACCGCTCGACCAGATCGTTGATCGGATCAAGAATCTCACCCACCGAGAGGGAAAGGCCGATTCCGGCCGGGGAGACGGCGACATCCGTGCCCTGAATGACGGAAATAAGCCCGTTGAGCCCCCGAACCACAGCAAAGGTATAGATGGCACGACCCAGGGCGGCATTGTAATACCGGTCTCCCTGCCGGTCCAGATCGCTTACGATGGTCTGCTCCAGCATGCGGTTGAGGAGCGACGTACCGGCCAGGATGCCGATCAGGAGAATGAAGATGCTGGCCAGGATTTTTCTGCGCGATGTATCCAGGATATTCATCACCTCTCCTCTTTTTTCTCTGGTCCTGCTGCTGCACAGTTTCCGGGG
>JBEPXL010000093.1:0-9542 GCA_041641935.1 Desulfobacteraceae bacterium
CGCGTATTCGAAATCGCTGCAGATGGATTCACACCCCGCCATTCCCACCACTGGGAACATGAAATCTTTTTCCATGCCGGGCAGGGAGAGGTATTCCGGGACGGCGGCTGGGAACCGGTACGTGCCGGGAGTACCGCATTTATCCCCGGTAATGAGGAACACCAGATCCGGAATACAGGTACGGAACCGCTGATATTTGCCTGTCTGATTCCATCGGGTGTTCCGGAACTGTAAATCACTGATCTCCGCACTGTATGACGCCCCTGCTGCAGCAGATTTGACCGGGGCGTACAGACCGAAAGCAAGGTTCATCATGGGAAATGAATACAGAAATCCGGTTCCGACGGTGGATATTATCATCGAAACCGATGATGGAATTGTAATGATTGAGCGGAAAAATCCGCCTTACGGCTGGGCGCTGCCCGGTGGTTTTGTGGATTATGGGGAATCCCTGGAGACCGCCGCGGCACGGGAAGCAAAAGAGGAAACCTCCCTGGATGTGACGCTCCGGGAACAGTTTCATGCCTACTCGGCCCCGGACCGGGATCCGCGTCAGCATACCATCACCACCGTCTACATCGCGACCGCATCCGGTACGCCCGAAGCGGCGGACGACGCCAGAAACCTGAAGATTTTTACAAAAGATGCCCTGCCTTCGGATATTGCATTCGACCACGGAAAGATTCTCCGTGATTATTTCCGCTACAAAGACGGGGCCTCAAAGACAGATATCTTTGCCTTGGGCCCATAAAGCCACCAACGGAGGTGTCGCCATGAAACATTCCAAGAGAAGGAATCCTGAAACTGCCGGACTATCCCGACCTTTTGAACACCTTCAGGACCTTCTGGAAGAAAAATCCGTTCAGGTTGCACCGTTTGCGGTACATATTCCCAGGAAAAAGAAGAACAATACAACACGTGGACAGGAGTCTGTCGATGATCAAAGTCTTTTTGAAGCCGCCATGGCTGATGTGACCCCCCTTTCCAGAGACAACTGCAGCAATGTTCATTCCGCTGCAACCGCCGGTCCTCCTCCGGTGGAACGGCAGGAAAACAGCGATGACGACACATTGTGCCGCCTGAACAGACTGGTCAACGGCGGTGCCGGTTTTGTGGTGTCGGATACACCCGAATATATGGAGGGAAGAGGATACAATGTGAGTCCCGAAGTGACCCGGCGGCTCCACAGCGGAGATTTTTCCATTCAGGCCCATATCGATCTTCACGGGCTGAATGTCTGTGAGGCACGGGAGGCATTTGAACGCTTCATCAAAAACGCAGTCACCACCGGCAAACGGGCCGTTCTGGTGGTTCACGGCCGGGGGCTTTCCTCACCCGTCCGTCCGGTACTGAAGCGTAATGTCCGCCACTGGCTCACCTGCGGTCCCTGGCGAAAGTGGGTGATTGCCTTTGCCAGTGCAAGAGGCTGCGACGGCGGTGCGGGTGCGACTTATATTCTTCTCCGCCGGCAGCCGGTGACCAAGCGTGACCGGAAAAAGCATGTCCGGAATCTGACCCGCCGTACCTGTCGGCAGGCAGGATAATCATATGATACCGGGGACGGTCATTCAGCCGTCCCCTTTCAAAAATAAACCCATCCCCATTCAACACCGTCCCCACAGGCGAATCAAAGCATGAACCTCGAAAGCGGTTTTCTTCTCCCCGGCGTCGTCTTCGGTCTGAGCGCAGGACTTTCACCCGGCCCGCTGCTGACCCTGGTGGTTGCCGAAACCCTGAAACATAATGCCACCGAAGGTGTCAAGATTGCGATTTCTCCGCTGCTGACCGATTTCCCCATTATTCTTCTGACCGTATTCATCCTGTCGGGGCTGGCCCATGTGGATCCGGTGATCGGCATCATCGCCCTGTGCGGGGGAGGGTACATCGCCTGGCTCGGCTGGGGCAGCCTGACTTTTGACGGCGCTGATATCCGGCCCCAGGATGCGCCGCCCCGGTCCATCCGGAAGGGCGTGATTGCCAACTTTCTCAATCCAAGCCCCTACCTGTTCTGGTTTTCGGTAGGCGGGCCGCTGATGCTCAGGGCACTTTCGGACAGTTTACTCTCTGCTGTTTCCTTTGTGCTGCCGTTTTATCTGCTTCTGGTGGGAATGAAAGTTCTGGTCGCTATCGCTGTCGGCCGGTCGCGTTCGTTTCTGAAGAGTACGTTCTATGTCTGGACCATCCGGATTCTGGGGGGGCTTCTCTTTGTCTTTGCCATCTTTTTCTTCAGAAACGGTCTTTCCCGTCTCGGCCTCCTGAACGGGTAAAGTTTTTCAAGATTTTTGATGACAAAACAGAATTTCGTGTTATAGTATATAAATTGACCGTAACCGGAAAAACAGAGAAATTCCCCCCTTGCCCCTGCCTTCGTTGCACCACTATCAACCGGGATAGAACAATGGTTCTGCGCCTGCCGGACAAACATTGCAATACCGGAATCAGTGAACACCACGAAGGCTGCCGCCCCATAAAAAAAGGAGCAGACGTAAACCGCCGCTCCCTTATTTCTGATCGTATGGCGCGCCCGGCAGGATTCGAACCTGCGGCCTACGGATTAGAAGTCCGTTGCTCTATCCAGCTGAGCTACGGGCGCTTGCAAGAAAAATAAAAAGGCTACATACTATAGAATATGAGGGAAGTCTACAGAAAAATGTGATATGAAAAAAGTTTTTCGTTACTTGTAATCATAATCTTTTTGATGATATAGATGACCGATCAACTTCTGATTAACAAAACAGCGGGTATAATCGTTTGTTATGAATGATAAAAAGCAGAGCAAATCGACCAAAAAGCAGAATAGTAAAAATACTGCCGCTTCCGAAAAGGCCAGAAAAAGCACCTCGTCTCCGGCAACCGACAAATCACTGGTCAAATTTGATCCCCTCCAGCGATATCTTTCCGAGGTAAGCCGGTATCAGCTGCTGACCCGGGACGAGGAGCGGGAACTGGCCATGCGGGTCTGGGAAGACAATGATCCGGATGCGGCCTATTCCCTGGTCACTTCCAATCTCCGGCTGGTGGTCAAAATTGCCCTGGAGTTTCAGCGGGTCTGGATGCAGAATCTGCTGGATCTGATTCAGGAAGGCAATATCGGCCTGATGCAGGCGGTCAAGAAGTTCGACCCGTATAAAAATGTCAAGTTTTCCTATTATGCCTCTTTCTGGATCAAGGCGTATATCCTGAAATTTATTATGGATAACTGGCGACTCGTCAAGATCGGCACTACCCAGGGGCAGCGGAAGCTCTTTTTCAAGCTTAAAAAGGAAAAGCAGAAGCTGATCGATGAAGGGTTTGATCCCAAGCCCAAGCTCCTTTCCCAGAAACTGGGGGTTTCGGAGCGGGAAATTGTCGATATGGACCAGCGCCTGGATGGCTGGGATGTCTCGCTGGATGCCCCGCTCAAGGAGGATTCGGATACGGAGCGGATCGACTTTCTGAGTACCAGTGCCGAATCAGCCGAGGACCGGGTGGCGAAAAAAGAGATGGACTTTCTGCTCCACAACAAGATCGCCGAGTTTAAAAAGAAACTGACCGACCGGGAACTGGAAATTTTCGAACAGCGGATTTTTTCCGATAATCCCGTGACACTCCAGGAAATCGGTGACCGGTACGGCATATCCCGGGAACGGGTGCGGCAGGTCGAAAAGAATGTGGTCAAAAAAATGCGGGAGTTTTTCAAACGGGAAATCATTGATTTCGAGGCCTATACCGAAGGAAGCGAAGCCGTGTAGGGTACAGGTGCTTTTCTGAAATTGGATGCATTTTCCTCTACTTTACGATGATGTGGACGGACAGAAAATCGATGCCACGGGGAAGGCGGGTTTATCATGCGTCCACGCCCTGTGATGGAGTTTTCCGGATGTCCATCATGATGCAGTCAGGTTTGATATATACATGAAATCCAATATGCTCAAATTGATTGCCGTTGCGGTTTTTCCGGTTTTCAGCCCTCTGCTGCTGACCGGCTGCCCGGCTGCCCGGCAGACGGTGGCCACACCGTCGGAAACCGTGCGGGAAGTCGTATCGGAATCCTCGGAAACCGGGGAAACTGCGGAAAGCATAGCCGAATATGCACCGGTGTTTGAAAACGGAGACCGGTATTACCATTTCATCGAGGCCCAGCTGGCCCGGCGCAGCGGTGATCTGAAGCAGGCCATTTCTTCACTGAAAAAGGCGCTGGAAGATAACCCGGATTCTCTGTATCTGATCCGGGAACTGGCGAATCTGTATCTGAATCAGCGGGAGCCGGAAAGTGCCCTGTCCCTGATCGAGGAGATGCTGGAACGGGATCCGGACAACATCGAAACCCTGATTCTGTACGGAAAGCTGCAGCAGGGGCTGGAGCAGAACGAGGCGGCCCAGGAAACCTATGAAAAGGTGCTCGCCCTCGACCCGGACCAGAAAGAGGTCTATCTCCGCCTGGGACCGATCTATCTTTCCAGTGAAGACTGGGACAGTGCCTATCGGGTCTACCGTCAGATGGTGCGTCGTTTTCCCGACTCCTATGTCGCCCATTTTTTTCTGGGGAAAATCTATGCCGAACGGGGAGAACTGGAAAAGGCGGAAGCATCCTTCCGGAAAACCCTGGACCTGGAGCCCGATCTGGAGGAGCCCCAGTTTGAACTGCTGGACATTTACCGGAGCCAGGGCAGGGAAAAGAAGATCATCGGGATCTACAAATCCCTTCTGGCCGAGAATCCGGATAACTACCGGGCGGCCCTCGGCCTCGGGTATTTCTATTACAATGTCGGCATGCTGGAAAGCGCCGAAAAGATTCTGAAGGATATGGGCCGGCAAAGCACGGAAAATCCCGACATTATCCGTACCATCGTGCAGCTTTATCTGGAACAGAAAAAGTTTGAGGCGGCCGTCACCATTCTGGAAGAGATGCTCAAGGGCGCGCCGGAGAATTCCGACCTGCATTATGTGCTGGGGGTCGCCTTTGACGGCATCGATGATCAGGACATGATGCTCCGTCACCTGAAGCAGGTAAAGCCGGATTCCCGTTTCTATCAGAATGCCGCCGTCCACATTGCCTATCTTTATCAGGAAGAGGGAGAACTGGGCAAGGCCATCGCATTCCTGAAGGATGTGATCCGCAATGTACCGGACAATCCCGAATTTTATGTCTACCTCGGTTCCTTTTACGAAGAACAGGAATCCTTTGATCAGGCGGTAGAGACACTGAAAGAGGGGCTGGAAGTCGATCCGGAAAATACCCGGCTCCATTTCCGGCTCGGTGTCGTCTATGACAAAATGGACCGGAAAGAAGAGGCGATCGAGATGATGAAGCAGGTCATCACCCTCGACCCCCGGGATGCCGGTGCCCTCAACTACCTCGGATACACCTATGCCGATATGGGCATCAAGCTCGATGTGGCCGAGCAGCTGATCCGGGAGGCCCTGAAGTACAAACCCAATGACGGCTATATCATCGACAGCCTCGGATGGGTCTTCTACCAGAAGGGCGAATATGAAAAAGCACTGGAGTACCTGAAACAGGCGGCGGAACTGGTTCCCGATGATCCGGTCATTCTGGAGCACGTCGGGGATACCTACCGGAAGCTGGGGAACCGGGAGATGGCCCTGGAGTATTACCGGAAATCCCTGGAATACCGGGAAGACGATGACCGGGCGGAGATTCAGGAGAAGATCCGCCGGATATCCGAAGAGAAGACCCTGGCCCAATGAATGTTTGCCGCTTTCTTCTTCCGCTGCTTCTGGTCATCCTGACCGGATGCGGAACCCTCACCCGCGGGCTCCTGTCGCCTCCGGAGGTGACGGCGGAGGCCCGTGAAGTACTCGACCGGCTTTCAGCGCGGAATCAGTCCCTGAACACCTTCAAGGGAACCGGTGCCTTTGTGCTGGTTCAGCCCCGGGGCCGGCAGTCGGCACGGGCGGCCTGGATCGGCAAGCCGCCGGACCAGCTGCGGATCGGGGTATTGAATCTGGCGGGACAGCCGGCCCTGAGCCTTGCCACCGACGGCACGTATTTCTACGCCATGAACCATACCGATGGCGAACTCCGCAAAATCCGAACCGGAGACCCCAGCCTGCGCCGGATCATTGAAATTCCGGTACGCGCCCGCACCGTAATTCATCTGCTGTCGGGGCGGATTCCGATTCAGCCCTACACCGGGGCGCGGATCATACCGGGGGAAGACGGACCGGTGCTGCTGACGGTGAACCGGTGGGGAGAAACACGGCAGCGGATATACCTGGACCAGAACAGAACCGAGGTCCGGAAGATCGAAATGTACGGTATGGGCGGTGGTCTTCTGTATTCGGTCGAACGGGACGATATACGGACGACGGGGGAATACCGGCTTCCGTTTTCCATTGCCATTTCAGACCCGACAACGCGGTTCACCCTCGATATTGACCGGTACTGGGCCGATACACCGGTATCACCGGCTGCCTTTGTTCTGAATGCCCCCCCGGAGGCGGAAGGCAGTGAAGGATGAAACGCCCAAAGCCGTAGCCCTTGAAAAGCGCCTCAGGCATTGCCGGAATGTCATCACCATCGGTGTACGCACCAATTTCCGCGACTACACCGAGGAAGAAAAGGAACTGATCCGCCAGGCGGATAAAATCTACTATCCCAGCGTCTTTTATGCCGATCTCTTTGACGCCATGGGAAAACCGATCTTTCCCAGCTATCATACCTACAAGTGTGTTCAGGACAAGATCAAGCAGACGGCACTGTTTGATCTGCTGAAGATTCCCCATCCCCGGACCCGTGTGTTCTACAGGCGTCGCCGCATTCCGAATATTCTGGAGCAGTTTTCCTTTCCGTTCATTGCCAAGGTTCCGCGTGGCTCCGCCCTGGGGCGGGGTGTTTTTCTGATCCGGGACATGGCGGATCTGACCGAATACAGTGAAAATACGTCGGTCGCCTATATTCAGGAATATCTTCCCATCGACCGGGATATCCGGGTGGTGGTCATCGGCAGCCGGGCCGTTCATGCCTACTGGCGCATTGCGCCGGCCGGTGAGTTCCGTTCCAACATATCGGCAGGGGGAACCGTGTCCCTGGCTCCGGTCCCGGACGGCGCCGTTGCTCTGGCGTGCCGTACCGCCCGGGCCTGCGGGTGGAATGATGTGGGAATCGATATCTGCTGCCATGACGGAAAATATTATGTCCTGGAAGCCAACATGAAATACGGACGGGAGGGGTTCCGGTCCGCCGGTATCGATTACATCCGGCTGATGGAATCCCTGATCGAAAACGGAGAAATATGAAAGACAGCATCGATGCCCTGCGGACGGAACTGGACCTGCGGGAGGTGGAAATCCTCTCCCACCAGGCGGCCCTCAGCCGGGATGGACGGCGGCGCCGGAATGAAGAAAAGGCGGAGGAGGGATACCGGCAGTCCTTTGCCCTGGATACCGACCGGGTTCTCCACTCCCTGGCCTATACCCGGTATATCGACAAGACACAGGTCTTCTATCTGGTCAGAAACGACCACATTACCCACCGGGTGCTTCATGTCCAGCTGGTCTCCAAGATCGCCCGGACCATCGGCCGCTTTCTGGGGCTGAACGAGGATCTGATCGAGGCCATCGCACTGGGCCATGATATTGGCCATGCGCCCTTTGGCCATGAAGGGGAAACCTTTCTCTCCGGACTCTGCCGGACACACGGAACCGGCTATTTCTGCCACAATGTGCAGAGTGTCCAGTTTCTGGACCGGGTCGAGCGGAAGGGCAGGGGATGGAACCTCTGCCTCCAGACCCTGGACGGCATTCTCTGTCATGACGGTGAGGTCCATGATCAGGAGATTCTGCCCCGGCGGAACAAGACATTTGAAACCCTGGGCCGGGAAATGGCAGAGAAGAAAGAGACGCCGGACATGCCGCTGACGCCCATGACCCTGGAAGGATGCGTGGTCCGGTTTTCCGATACGGTCGGCTACATCGGCCGGGATATCGAGGATGCCATCCGGCTGGGGCTGATCCGCCGGTCGGACCTTCCGGCGGAGAGCGTGGATATGCTGGGGGATACCAACGGAAAAATCGTCTATTCTCTGGTTACGGACATTATCCGGACCAGTGCCGAACAGTCCTGCATCGCCTTCAGTTCCGAAGTTTCCGAAGCCATGAAACAACTGAAACAGTTCAACTATGAACGGATTTACCTGAATCCGCGGATCAAGCAGCATTCGGATATGATCGGAACACTCTTTGAAATGCTGTTTGAACGGTATATGGAAGACCTGGAACAGGAAAACCGGAATTCCGTCATCTTTACCCGGTTTCTGGCGGATATGTCCCCGCCGTATCAGGCGGATCACAGCCCGGCGGAAGTCGTCCGTGATTTTATCGCCGGCATGACCGACAACTATTTTCTGCGCCAGTGCCCCGACCACATGAGACCTGAACCGCTGCTCTGCTGAAACTGATGAATATTTCTTTTGCCAACAAAGTCATCGCGTTAACCCTTGCCAGTGTCCTGCTGGTCAGTCTGGTCATCGGGCTGACCACCTGGCGGTACGTCTCCGCCGGTTTCGATCATCAGGCCCAGCAGAATATCATCGCCGATATTTCCGCCGTGGAAGTCTATCAGGAAGCCCTGAGAATAAAATCCCTGTCCACAGCGAATCTGGCCGCCATGCATCCGGCGGTGGTTTCCGCCATTTCCGGACAGGATACCCCTGTGCTGCAGACCCTCGGTGCGGATATGATCCGCCGGAGCGGCATGGGCTTCATGGTCTTTACCGATACCGGGGGCAACGTACTGGCCCGGGGGCACAGTGACCGCTTCGGAGACAGTATCCGCTATCAGGAAAATCTCCAGAAGGCGCTGCGGGGGCAGCCGTCGGTGGGGATCGAGGAGGGTACTCTGGTGAAACTTTCCTATCGCGCCGCCGTACCCGTAGAACAGGAGGGCAGCATCATCGGCGCGGTCATTACCGGCATTCATCTGACCGGTGACAACCAGTTTGTGGATACCATACAGCGGATGCTCGATGTCCACTGTACCATTTTCCATGGGGATACCCGCGTTTCCACCACCATCACCCTGGACGGGGAACGGGCCATCGGCACCAGCATGAGCAATCCGGCGGTGATCGAAACGGTCCTGGAGAACGGAGAGCGCTTTCTGGATGTCAATGAAATCCTCGGAACCAGCTACACCACCGCCTACTGGCCCATTGTTTCTCCGGACGGCGACATCAAAGGCATGTTCTTTATCGGAAAGGAGCGGGCGGTCATTCAGGAAACATTTTCCTCCATTCTCTGGTCCATCCTCATCGCCATCGTTCTGTTCGGAATCGCCGTGGGCGGGGTGGCGTTTCTGATGATGCGCAAAACAATCGCGCCCATTTTCCGGTGTATCGGCTTTGCCAAGCATCTTTCCGAGG
This sequence comes from Desulfobacteraceae bacterium, assembly GCA_041641935.1. GTDB lineage: Bacteria > Desulfobacterota > Desulfobacteria > Desulfobacterales > Desulfococcaceae > JBEPXL01. The sequence continues at coordinate 9,366 of JBEPXL010000093.1, forward strand.
GGGAACTGCGGGAGCATCTGTCCGTCAGCAGGTCGGATGAGATCGGGGAGCTGGCTGATGCCCTGCAGGGCATGTCCGAACGGATCCGGCAGGTGATCCGGCAGGTGGTGGAAGGGGCGGACAACATGATTATCGGGAGCAACGAGGTCAGTAACAGCGCACAGCAGATCGCAGAAG
>JBEPXL010000094.1:0-9495 GCA_041641935.1 Desulfobacteraceae bacterium
CATCATGAAGTTCACGGTAGGGGCCTTTGCCCGGTGGGGATACGCGGTGGCAAAAGAGAAGTACGGGGACAGGACCATTACCGAAGCGGAACTGTGGGACGAATATGACGGCGAGCGGCCCGAAGGCAAAATCGTGATCAAGGACCGGATCGCGGACATGCTGTTCCAGCAGGTACTGCTCCGCCCGGACGAATTCAACGTGATCGCCACCCCGAACCTGAACGGCGACTATATCTCCGACGCGCTGGCGGCCCAGGTGGGCGGGCTCGGCATGGCGCCGGGAGCCAATATCGGCGACGAATGCGCCGTTTTCGAAGCGACCCACGGAACCGCCCCCAAATATGCCGGTCTGGACAAGGTCAATCCCAGTTCCCTGATCCTTTCCGGGGTGATGATGCTCGACTACATGAAATGGCATGAGGCTGCGGAACTGATCCGGAACGGCATCACCGGTGCGGTCCGGGCACGGACGGTTACCTATGACCTGGCCCGCCAGATCGAAGGCGCAACCGAGGTGAAGTGTTCTGAATTTGCAAAGGAAATTGTCAAACAGATGAAGTAGGTCTCTTTTGTCCGGCTATCTTCTGCCGGGGCAATCCCCCTGTGGCTGCCCCTGCAGATGTTATGTAATTATGGATGAGGTACTTACGAGGCCATTTCGTCAGCAGGCAATCGGGAAAGCAGTTATCCAGTGTGAAAGATACACAGTTCAAGGCAGGACTTGTCCAGTTCGACATCCGACGGGGAGAGACATCTGCCAACCGTAAAACCGTTGCGGATTATCTCCACCGGCTCGGTACAGAAGGCGTCCGGCTGGCGGTTCTGCCGGAGATGTGGTCCTGCGGGTTCGACAATGAGCATCTTGCCGTTCACGGGGAACAAACACCGGAGATTCTGGAGGAACTGTCGGACATTGCCCGGCAGTTCCGGATGGTCATTGCCGGCTCCCTTCCGGAAACCACACCGGAAGGCGTTTACAATACCCTCCATGTCATCGATGCCGACGGAACAATCGCCGGCAGTTACCGGAAGGTTCACCTCTTTTCCGTTACCGGAGAAGAGAAGTTTTTTCTGGGCGGGCGGGAAAATGTGGTCTGCGATACCGCTGCGGGACGGCTGGGACTGATGATCTGCTATGATCTGCGGTTTCCGGAGCTTTGCCGGGCCGTCACCCTGAAAGGGGCAGACATCGTGGTCGTTCCGGCCCAGTGGCCCCGCGTCCGGATCAGCCGATGGGATATTCTGCTGCAGGCAAGGGCCATGGAGAATCAGGTCTATGTCATCGGTGTCAACCGGTGCGGCAGGGAAAACCGGACCGTTTTTTCCGGTCATTCGGCGGTTGTCGATCCATCCGGCGAGGTACTGCACAGGGTAGTGGATGAATCCGCGGCCCGGACGGTGATGATCGATATGGACCATATTGAAACGGTACGAACGTATATGCCGAGTCTGAAAGAACGGGTTCCGGAGGCCTATGGCATCTGAATATCAGGAATGGGAACGGCTTGCCGGAACACTGGAGGGGCTGCGGCGGACCGGCAGAGAAATTGTTTTCACCAACGGCTGCTTTGATCTGATTCATGCGGGCCATGTTCGCTATCTGACCGCCGCCCGGGCCTGCGGCGATCTGCTGGTGATCGGTCTCAATTCGGACCGTTCCGTCCGGGAGATCAAGGGCGAGAAACGCCCCATTGTACCGGAAGCCGAACGGGTGGATGTGCTGTCCGCGCTGGCCTGTGTGGACTGTGTCACCCTCTTTGACGAACCGGACCCGCTGCGCCTGATCCGTATCCTCAAACCGGACGTGCTGGTGAAAGGTGCGGACTGGGCGGAAGAGGATATCATCGGCGGCGATTTCGTGAAATCACGGGGCGGTCGCGTGGAACGCATCAGCGTGGTTCCCGGCGTGTCCACGACCAATATCATTGAACGGATCATTGAGCGATATGGAGAGCGATACGGAAAACCGTAAAACGATCATGGAATGATCTGTTCTGCAATAACGGAACCGATTTACTGTAAAGCCCGCGACCGCCATCGCGGGCGGTCATTTTCTGACGTGACCGCATATCCGTCTGGAGAAGAAAGTTTATGGGTACATGCACCAATCACCCGGAACGGGAAACCTCTTACCAGTGCATGAAGCACAACTATTATCTCTGTGAATCATGCCTTGAATGCCGCGATCCGAAACTCTACTGCAAATTCCGGCAGTCCTGTCCGATCTGGTTGATCCACAAAGAACGGGAACGGGAAAAACGGCGTCAGGCAGAAGCGTCTTCCTCTCTTTGACTTCAGCATCCCGGAGGATTTGCATTTTACCATTTCGCGTTTACATTTATGAAAGAGGACGCAACAGATGCCGCCAATGATTTCCATTGTGGGTAAATCAGGGTCGGGAAAAACGACGCTGATCGAAAAACTGATTCCGGAACTGAAACGACGGGGTTTCCGGATCGGCACGGTGAAGCATACATCTCATGAATTCGAGATGGACAAAAAGGGCAAGGACAGCACCCGGCACAAGGCGGCCGGAGCGGATACAACGATTATCGCCGCCCGGAACCGGATCGGCATGGTCAAGGATATGGCCTGTGAATCCCTGGACAGCCTGATGGTCTTCTTTGATAGTGTGGATCTGGTGATCACCGAAGGCTACAAGCGGGAAAAAAAGCCCAAGATCGAAATTTACCGCCCCTCGGTTCATTCCGCCCCGCTCTATGCGGAAGACAAGGAGATTATTGCGCTGGTGACAGACGCGGACCTGCCGGTGGAGATTCCCCGCTTCGGGCTGGAGGATATCCCGTCCCTGGCCGACTTTATCGAAGGCAGGTTCCTGTGACACCGGATGATCTTCAGGCGCTGCGGCAGTGGTTCAGGGAATATACCGACAGTTTTTATACCAATGATCCGGTATACAATCATGCCCTGGAAGTGAAAACGGAACATACGGAACGGGTCTGCCGGAACTGCGTGCGGCTTGGTGAAGCACTGGAACTGCCGGAACAGGAGATGCTGCTGGCGGAAACCATCGGCCTGTTTCATGATATTGGCCGGTACCACCAGTACAGGGTCTACGGCACGTTCAAGGATGCTGATTCCGAAGATCATGCCCGGCTCGGTATCCGGGAACTGGCGCTGAACGGTGTCCTGTCGGAAATTGACCCGGCGGACCGCCAGAAGATTATCCGGGCGATTGCATTTCACAACCGGTTTATCCTGCCCGGAAACGAACCACCGGAGCGGTTGCGGCTGATGCGGCTGATCCGGGATGCCGACAAGCTCGATATCTGGCATGTGTTTGCCGTCCATTACCGGGAGCGGGATACTTCGCCCAATCCGGTGATTGAACAGGAAGTCGATGAAGCCACCGGCGTCTCGGACGAGATTCTCGATGCCCTTCTGGTGGGGGAAATGGCCCGTCTGAAGGAGATGCGGAGTCTGACCGATTTCAAGCTGCTTCAGATCAGCTGGGTGTACGACCTCAACGTCCGGGAAACTTTCCGGATTGCAAAAGAATACGGACATATGGCCGAAATTGCCGCGACACTGCCCCAGGACCCGGAAATCCGGGCGGCGGTGGAACGGGCGTTCCAGTTTGTGGACGCGGTCATCGCAGGCAACGCGGAACCCCGCGCGCCGGTGCAGCAATGAGCCATTATCAACAGGACCACACCGCAGTGGCCAAAAGGAGTGTTTTATGAAAGAGATTCTGATCGTGCTGGGATTTCTCGGTTTCTGGATACTGCTTCAGACCTATATCCTGCCGAAGATGGGCATTTCCACCTGAATGCGGAATGCCTGTCAGGTGACAGACAAGAAGAAAAAAACGGAAGCAAATAACCCGGAGACAGACATCCGGAAAGAGAAACCTGTTGAGTAGGTTTTCATCTCTCACGAAGTAAATCTGCAGAAGTGGAACGGAATTCGCGCTTTTGTTTTCTTACGCCGTCTGCTTCATCTTGCGGACAGCGCTGTTGCCGTTCCACTTCTGTTGTATGGATACCGCTATTGCAGGGACGCCCGAAAAGGGTTTTCTGCATTTTCCGGCACGAAGAGAAAATCTCCTGACTCATGCCCGGCATGAATGCTGGCGGCATACTGCGGAACCTGCTGCAGGCCGAGTTCCGTGGAGGCATAGGAGACCAGAACCCCCACCTGCTTGTGAAGCCTGCTCGCTTCCAGAATATCTTTATTGCCGGACAGGATTTCGACCAGCGCTCCCGCAAATACGGAATGCCCGCCGCTGCCGATATCCAGAACGGGCTTTAATCCGCCGGAACTGAGAACCGTTCTGGAACGTTCCTTCGCCAGTGTTTTCAACCACTCCAGCCGTTTTTCATCGGACATGCCGCCGCGCTTTTCAGAGACGACCGACCGGGTCAGAATTCCCGAATAACAGGTATCGGCAATCACCATGGCCTGCCGGGCCGACATGTTGTTCAGGATATCGGTAATGGTATAATTGGGAATGGCATTGACATAACTTTCCGGGGTCGCATCGACGGGAAGCCAGTAGCCCCGGCGGTTTTTCCGGTCCAGTTCGCCGTGCCCGGCGTAGTAGAGCAGGAAGTTCTCCTTTTCCGTCACCTTTTTCCGGAAGCTGTCCAGGGCCGTGTAGATTTCAAAACGGGTCGCGTTCAGCAGTACGGTGGTTTCAAAGCCGTAGCGGTCCCGCAGGATTTCCGCCAGTGTCTGCGCGTCGTTGACGGCTGTTTCCAGCTTCGGCAGGTGACGGTACTCGTTATTGCCGATGAGAAGGGCGTGATACTTGCCGAAGGAGAACAATGGCGACTGCCCTCTTTCACCGGAGGCATCCGCTCTTTTTTCCGCCTCTTCCGGTGAAATGACAAAGGAGAGATCGGAACTTTTACCCTGCCGGTCCACCGCCACAATCTTTACCGGCGTCTCTTTTTCCGGTGCGACAGGAACCCAGACCTTGAACATGCCGCTGGGCTCCGGTTTTTCAGAAGCGCCGTTGACGGTAAGGCTGTACAGCCCTGCCGGGGCCGCCACCCGTCCCACTATCTGGCGTCCCTTTGCTTCCCGCTGGACCGATACCACCTGGATTCCCCGGGAGGCCAGCGGCTTCGGGTCAAGTACCTCGATGACAGGCCCGCCGGATGCACCGGTCGTTTCCCGGGAACGGCTCAGGCGGCTCCGGTATTCATCCCGCTCTGCATCCAGCCTGGTTATCCGCTTCCGCAAATCCTCCGCTGCCTGCCGCTCCTTTTCCAGTTCGGCCTCCCGGCGTGCCAGCGCTGTTTCCAGTCGTTTCAGATCCCGGTCCCTGGCGGCGGCGGTCGCGGTCTCCTTTTCCGCCAGTTTCCGGCGGCTTTCCGCCAGTGTCTGCTGCAGGGATTCGGCTTCTTCCGTGCGCCGGTCCAGCGCCTCTTTCATGTGCTCCATTTCGGCAAGGGCATCCTGATAACTGCCTGAAGCCTGCCGCAGACCGGCCAGACGGTCTTCCATTCGTGCCATCTCTGTCCGCTGCCGCTGCAGTTCGGACTCCCGCTGCGCAAGCTGTGTCTCCAGTTGCCGGATGGCGGCGCCACCGGCTGCGGACTGGTTTCGTCTTTTTTCCGTCAGTTCCGCCCGGGCCTGCTGAAGGGCGTCCTTTTCCGCGTCGATCTTCCGGTTGCGCTCTTCCAGTTCACGCCGGAGGGACTCCAGATTCCGGTGCGCCTCTTCGAGCTGCTTCCGGATATCCGCGTTTTCAGACCGGCGCTGCTGCACTTCCCGGCGGAGCCGCTCCAGTTCCTGCCGTTCCGCCGGGTCGATGGCGGGCGATTCCGTCTCTGCCGCGAGCCCGGAGATTTCCGCGCCCGTGGCCTTCTGATACCAGGACCGGGCCATCTGCCGGTCTTCGGGAACACCAAGGCCGTTTTCATAGAGATACCCCAGGTTGATCTGGGCCCGGGTGTGTCCCTGCTCCGCCGCCTGCCGGAACCATTCCGCAGCCAGATCAGGCCGGGGCGGTCCGCCGATGCCGCGGAGGTAGATTTCCCCCATGTAGGTCTGGGCGGTGGTATCGCCGGACTCGGCCTGGGGCTGCCAGACGGCCAGGGAAGCGCTGTAGCTGCTGCGGTCATAGGCGACATATTCGCCGCCGCGGATTTCACACTCCAGGGCCGTGGATTTGACGGGCCGCCGGGGCGTCATATAGGTCATCCGCCCCAGCTTGCGCACCTGGCCGGGCAGGAGGCAGTCCACAATGAGGAAATCAGCGGCATCCTGCGCCGGCGGTGTATTCACGGGACGGCGTGTCTGACGCTCCGGAACCGCCGGGGGAGCGGCGCACCCCGTCATGAACAGTGCAGTGATGCACAACAACAGGAAATATATACGAAAGGGAAAAGGATGCATTCGTTGTCCTCCCTTCTGATACTGCAAAAGTTAAAACTCCATCCGGATTCCTCCGGTGATCTGATGCACGGTCACATCCGACAGGCCAAGAACCGTCTCATAGTCCACAAATCCGAGAATGCCCCGGGGAAAGACAGTGGACAGCCCCAGACCCAGATTGAAATAATCCCTGTCCGGATCATCTGTCGGAATGACAATGGTATTGAATTGAGTCACTTCAGGATCATCCGGTACATTCAGGATATGGGCGGTAATGTCTCCGTCATCGTTTGCGTATTCATGAACCCAGTCGAGACGAAGGTGGGGGGTCAGGATCCCGAAGCCGGTACTGAAGGCATAGGTGACCTGCCCGCCCAGCACACTGGTGAAGGATTCAATATCCTGCTCGTCCACCTGCAGGGCCAGACCGGATCCCGGCGCTGTGGATGATGCATCGGCCAGGTCTTCGGCATAGGCATCGATTTCACTTTTGAGATAATTCAACCGGACATAGGGCCCGTACCGCCACGCCCCCCGGCTGAATTCATATCCGCCGCCGAGGCTGAAGGTGTATTCGTCCGCATCGCTGTCGCCGGTCATGGTCTGCTGTACCGGAACCGACAGGGTATAGTTGATATTGCGCACCGACTCGTATTCCTTCCGGGCATAGGAACCGATGGCATCGAAGAAGTAGTTTCCCATGTAATAGGTTCCGTACAGGGAAACACTGTAGCCGTCCACATCCATGTCACCAAGCCCGTCATCCAGATCGGTTTCCGTCTGGGCGTAGCCGACAGCACCGCCCAGAACAATCTGGTCGGTAAGCCGGTAATCGGCCCCGCCGGTAATGGACCAGTGATCAAAATCGAAGCCGGGTTCACGGGTGGTTTCATCCCGGTCACCGCCGGCATAGGAGGCATTGAAAAAGGTGCCCAGTTTTCCGAAATTGCTGATCTGCATCGGGTCTTCCTGTTCGGCGGGGGCCCCCGGACCGGCAAACAGCCGCGACAGGTAGTATTCTTCCTGTCTCTTCAGGTTCATGGCCCATCCGCCTGCAGCCCCGCCGCGGATGGCGGCAAGGCGACCGGAAACGGCGGCGAGCTGCTGCGCAGAAATTTCAACCGTGGCGGTCTGCATGGTACTGGTTTCTTCCGAGGTCATCTGGGAGAGGGCAAATTTCTGATCCTCCGTCAGATCTTCAAATGTCTGGTTATTATCTTCATTCCGTTTGACCTCTCCGCACCGGATCAGAAGATCGGTTTGTGCCGGACCCAGAATGGATTCTCTTTTTTTCAATTCCGGACACAGATCCTCGACCGTATTGGAAACGGTCTGTTCCGGACTCTGGGCGTTGGCCGGTGGAATGAGCAGAATGGATGCGATCAGTAAAATGGTCGCAGACAGCAGCACCTGAAGCAGCAGTCGGTTATCGGAATCTGTGGAATGGGAAAGATATATGGAATTTGAATGGATGTGTATATGGCAGTGTCGATTGCCTGTTGACGAAGAACGCGTCGGGTGTGTACTCATAATCCACCTCACTGTCAGGTAGTGAATGTATTATGTAGAATCACCGGGATGGTGATGGATCGGAAGACGGAAAGAGCAGAGAGTCGGATGGATTTATTCCCGTTCGGGAATAAAAGGAAGAATCAATTGTATCAGGAAGAACTCATCTAACTGAAAAAATATAAGAAGTGATTCGTACAAGTCAATTAAAAATGAACCTGTTTTTTATTACCGCTGAAATGCTCATCTCCAGGAGCAGAAGTAAAGAGAACCTCATAAACCGGAACAAACTCTTCATATCCCTTGAGACGGATATTCCAGACATCCCCGAGATGTACCCGGTCCTTTACAATGTCCCGGGTCCGCTCGGAGATCAGAATCCCCCCCGGCGGAGCCTTGGATTCCAGTCGCTGGGCCAGATTGACCGCAGCCCCGATAACGGTGTAGGAAAGCCGCCGGTCGGAGCCCATGTTACCCGCCACCGCCATACCGGTACTGATGCCGATGCGGATTTCCAGATCAATGCCGCCGATCTCCATCCAGCGTGCATGATTTTCCCGCACCTTCTCCTGCATTTCAATGGCGGCATGAACACACCGCAGCGCGTGATCCGGCTGCGGGTCCGGGTCTCCGAAGAATACCATGAGACCGTCGCCGATAAACTTGTCCACCGTTCCCTGATGGCGGAACACCACATCGGTCATCACACCGAAGTAGTCATTCAGCAGCCGCTGCACCCGGTCCGGGTCCATATCGGCGGAATACCGCGTAAAATTTCTGATATCCGAAAACAGAATGGTCACTTCCTTCTTCTGTCCACCCGAAGTGATCATTTCCGGGTGATTCATGATTTTCTTTACCACCGTCGGCGGAAAATAGGCTTCAAAGGATGTGCGCAGCACCTCCTTTTCCCGTTCTTCCAGAACAAAGCGATAGAAGAGGAGCGCAACGGCTGACAGGATAATCATCAGGAGCGGACGAACGATGTGCAGGATCGTATCAGAATACAGAAATGCTCCGGCGGCGGTGGTCAGATACAGAAGGCTCAGAAAAAGTGTACCGAAGAAAAAAGGAACAGACGAGACGGTGACTGCCAGCATCAGAACGGCAGCCAGCAACGCCACATCCATCAGCAGCATCACCGCCGGTGAAAGTTCATGGAGAAAACGACCGCTGAGGATGGTGTGAATCGTGTTTGAATGGATACCGCTCAGGGGGAAATTATTATCCGTCGGAACCGGCCCGATATCTGCGGCCCCTGTGGATACTTCGGAAACCAGAACAATTTTTCCCGAAAGCTCCTCCTTCCAGAGTTCCATTTCGTCCCGGTCCCGGGACGCGTTGAGAATATCGGAAAAATGATAATGGGTCATTCTTCCCCAGGGACCGATAAAGTTGATGCGCATATTACCCGCCCGGTCAACGGGAATGACAATGTCCCGTGCCTCGGCGTCCATCGGTCCCCTGGCGCCTTTCAGCACAATGGATTTACCGGGACGCAGAACAATCTGTTCCGGCGAGACGCCAAGATAGTCACAGACCACACGGAACGGCAGACTCGGATAGAAGCCGTCTCCGTAACGGACCAGCAGGGGCGTGCGCCGGAATACGGCATCCGGGTCAAACTGCACATTCAGAAAG
>JBEPXL010000095.1:0-9432 GCA_041641935.1 Desulfobacteraceae bacterium
TCCTCCACAATGATTCTGACCCGGTTGTCAAAGGTGCGCAACACCGTCACCTCGGCTTCCCGGACCCCGGAATGTTTCTGTACATTGAACAGAAGCTCCCGCACACACTCAAAGAGGAAAAACCGTACCTCCTCCCGGGCGGGTTCCGCACGCGGATCGGTCCGCACATGAACCTGGAATGCGTGCTTTTCGGCCATATTGTCCGCCAGCCATTCCAGGGCGGCACACAGGCCGAGCTGCTGCAGAACCGGCGGAAACAGGTCCACCGTCAGCGACCGGGAAGCGGCGATGGCTTCCTTGAGGATGCCCGTCGCCGTATCCGCCAGTTCTTTTGTCTGTTCCCCGGCCGGATTGTGCCGGATCGCTTCCAGCCGTATCCGGGCCGCCGCCAGAAGCTGCTGGATGTGGTCGTGGAGGATTTCCGCCAGACGTTTCCGTTCCCGCTGCTCCACCTGGCTCAACTGCACCGCCAGCGCACGAAGCTGTTCACTCTGCCTTCGCACCTTTTCGGTCCGCTCCGCCACCTGGGCTTCGAGCTTCCGGTTGAAGTTCCTCAACTCTTCCCGGTTTTCCCGCAGCGCTTCCTGGGCACGGTGCTGCCGGGTCACATCCCGGAAGGTGGCAATGGCCATGATCATCCGCCCGCTCTGGTCATAGACGGGTGTTCCGCCGTAAGAACCGATCCAGGTCCTTCCGGTATCCTTGCAGAGTACGCGCACTTCATAGGACTGAAACACCTCCCCCTGCAGCACCCGCCGGAACGGCCACTGATCTCCGGCCAGCGGATGGCCCTCCAGGTCAAAGAGCGAAAAAACGTCCTTCAGCTGTTCGTAATTACTGCCCAGCAGTTCTGCTTCGTTTTCAAATCCCCAGATCTGCAGGGCCGCCCGGTTGATGCGCATGAGCCTGCCATCGGGATCAAAATTGATGAGTCCCTCGGTCATCTGGTTGAACAGCGCGTTCAGCTGCGCCAGATTCCGTTCATTTTCCTCATAGGCTTTCTGCAGGGATTCCTGTGCCCGTTTCCGTTCCGTGATGTCATTCCAGGTGACGATTCCGCCGGTGATCACGCCGTCCCCGTCCCGGATGGGACCGGCATCACATAAAAGGGTTGTCACGGCGCCGTCCGGATGTTTCAGAATCAGTTCTTCGTTGGTGGTAACATCCCCGTTGCGCATCGCCCGTACAATCGGCATGTCTTCACCGGATACCGGTGTGATGCCGTCGGATTGAAAAACAGGCCACCGCTGATCCCCGCTGTACATGGAGATGCCGGTCAGCGGAAATCTCACCAGTTCCTGCCCGTGCCTGCTGGCCATCCGGATAACGCCGTCGCCTGCGGTGGCGATGGCGATTCCTTCGGGAACATAGGCCATCAGCGCGTCCAGGATCGCCTTTCCTTCTTCAGCTTTCTGCGCTCTCTGTTCGGCTTCTCCGATCCACCGCTGCAGCTGCCCGGCCATGAGGTTGAAGGCATGACCAAGATCGTGCAGTTCCAGCGGCCCGCCCGGCCGGATCGGTCCCGCCTTTTCCCGGCGTCCCAGCATCAGGGCATGGGTCCGCAGCCGTTTCAGGGGCAGGAGAATAGACTGGGACAGAACAAGGGCAGCAATGGAGGAAAAAAAGACAACGACCAGAAACAGCGCACCGTGCAGAAGAATCGTCGCCGTGATCGGGGCAAGGGATTCTTTTACACTCCGGTCGGCACTGGCGATCCAGCCGATGGAGGGGATGGGGGTGTTGGCAATGATGCGCCGTTCATCGTCATGGGCAGGCAGAACCGTCGAAACCACCTCTTTCCCGTCCAGTGAATTCCGGATGAGGGGATTGAGGGGAAGCAGATCCCGCTCCTCCCAGGTCACCTGCTGCGGAGGATATCGGTAGACCAGCATCCCGCGACGGTCCAGAATACTGATGTTCCCTTTCTGGAACCGCTCCACGGCAAGCACACGGTCCAGCCGTTCCGGGGCGACCTCGGCAAAAACGATTCCCACAAGCCGTTCCGCTTCATCCCGGACACCGCGGGCGATGATAAAGACCGGGTCACCGTTTTGCAAGGAGAGGATCAGATTACTGACGGCCCAGTCTTCTCCGGAGGCGATCTGCAGAAAATAGGACCGGTCCGACAGATTGAGGCCGATCCCGTCCGGATCACTGCAGGCCATGACACGTCCTTCCGGGCCGGCCCAGCCCAGCGCCCGGACCACCTGATACTCCTCTGCACTCTCGTCCAGCAGCCGGTCAATTCCTTCGGGCGAAAGGGACGGTGTGGCCGTAGCGGCAATGCCGACCGCCATAGCCTGATGCAGCACATCCTGAATGAAGGCGTCAAAGGTTTTGGCCACAGAACGGGCGATTTCCAGATTGGCCTGAAACGCTTCCCGTTTTCTGAGTTTGTAGTTTTCGTAGAAAATGAAGACCTGAATCATCAGGACGGGGATGAGGATGACAATCAGAAGCAGAAAAAGCCTGCTCCGAATGCCCGGGAAGGCATAGGTAATGAATCGATGAAGATATTGTTGCAGCGTCTTCGCCATTCTTCTCCGATCATTCTGCAGATGTGCGCCTCATGAGAAATGTCTTTTGATGTTCCGGACGAAAAGAATGAGGCCGGGTTCTGCCTGTGCAGCGCCCCTGCAACATCTTTCCCCCTGTGGGACGCCAGCCAGGCGGAAGAAGTATCTGACGTTCAGTATGATCTGATTTACAACATAATTCAAGGTTTTTCTCACCGTCAGCCACTGTATTCCATTCAACCCGGTTCCGGATATCGCCATCGCCGTTTTCACAACAGACAGGATGCCCACCTTCCTGACAGCGTGTAACAGGACGGGCGGAGGATGAACTGCCCCGGGCCGGACCCGGGAAAGCCGCCGTTTGCAATGGTCCCGAAGGCACGGAAATGATATGGATAACCTTGCAAATGGTGGCAATCTCAGGTATGAAAGAAACGATACACGATCATCCCGGATTCCGGGGATACAGATGCAGACAAACCATTACCATTTCGATGACCATACCTGCCCTGGTTCAGGTCGGATGCGTCACAGACAGGTGACCTCTGTCGAAACGACGCAATGAGAGGAACAACTGACAATGGCCGATCACTTTCAGTTTCTCAGAGAGGTTCCGTTCTTCCGCTCGCTGCAGGATGCGGACATACATACGATCCAGAATACCTGCCGGGAAGACCGGTTTGCGGCGGGAGAGGTGATCTTCCATGAAGGCGATACAGGCCACGATCTCTTTATCATCTGCGAAGGCAGCGTGGAGATATGGAAAAGCTACGGGGAAGAAACCGCCGACCTGCTGTCGGTGTACGGCCCGGGACAGATTTTCGGGGAACTGGCACTGATCGACGATTCTCCCCGGAGCGCCACCGTCGTCGCCCGTCAGCCCTGTCTCCTTCTTTCCATCAACCGGAGCAGCTTTGACCGGATTACCGGCAACAATCCCTTTTCCCGGTCGATTATGCTGTCGCTGTCCACCATGATCCGGCGGCGGACGGAAAGCTTCACGCAGGGGCTCCAGATCCGGAACCGGAAACTGGAAAAAGCCTATGAACAGCTGAAAGAGTCCGAAGCCCGGCGAACCGCCAGCATACAGCAGAAAGAGTCACATCTCCGGGAGATCCATCAGCGGGTCAACAATACCCTGCAGGTCATCATCAACGTACTGGGGCTGCGGGCCGGCCCCATTGAAGACATGCAGATGATCAGCACCTTTCAGGCCTGTCAGGACCGGCTGCAGGCCCTGGCCCTGGTCCACGACCTGCTGTTCCGCTCTCCGGATCTGTCGAGCGTGGATGCCGGTCTCTACATTCACAAGGTCGTCCGGAATCTGTACGATTCCTTCGGGGAATCCTTCAGCGCGATCCGGATATTCGTCGATGCCGGAGGCGAAACCCTTTATATGGACGATGCGGTTCCGCTGGGGCTGATCATCAACGAACTGGTGACCAATGCCTTCCGGTACGCCTTTCCGGAAACCCGCAAAGGGGAAGTATGGATTACCCTCCGGTCCGACAATGAAAACCGGATGATCCTGTCGGTGATCGACAACGGCGCAGGGCTGCCGGCTGTACTGGACCTGGACCGGCTCAATACGCTGGGGCTGAGCATTGTCAAAGGGCTGGCGGAGAACCAGTTGAGCGGAACGCTGACCTTCCGGCAGGACAGCATGACACGGTTCATAGTCCGGTTTTCGCCCAACCGGAAGGCGATACCGGACCGTCAGAATGCCGATTCCTTCTATGCCCGTCATGCGTTTAAAATCTGAATTCTCCTTACTTTTCACTCAACCGCACAGAGGTGTTTTCCTATGATGCAGGAAATCCGATTTCACGGTCGCGGCGGCCAGGGCACTGTGGTGGCGTCGATCATACTGGCCAAGGCATGTTTCAAGGCCGGATATTATGTCCAGACCTTTCCCGTCTTCGGGGTGGAACGGCGGGGCGCGCCGGTGGAGGCCTATCTCCGGCTGGACGACCGGAAGATTCTGGTCCGGAGCAATGTCTACACCCCCGACCATATTCTGGTGCAGGACATGAAACTGCTGGAGACGGTGGAGGTGACGCGCGGTCTCAAACCGGGCGGCTGGATCCTGGTGAATGCGGAAAACGTTCCGGACCAGCCTTCCTTTGCCGGTTTCCGGGTCGCGGCGGTGGATGCCACCGGCATCGCCCTGGCCCATCAGCTGGGAACCCGGACGCAGCCCATCATCAATACAGCCATGATCGGCGCCTTCGCCCGAATGCTGGAGATGCCTCCCCTGGATGCGTTGGCGGAAGCCATCACGGCGGAGATACCGGTCCGGCAGGCGGAAAACGTCGCTGCCGCCCGGCAGGCCTATGAAGAAGTGCAGATTTCAGGCTGAAACGATCCTTCACATACAGTAAATGAAGAAAACCCTTCATCCATTTTATCGGTGTGTCTGCCGCGATCCGGCAGACCCCGGCACAGAGGAATATTCATGACAACAGAAGAGAAACCCTTTCCTGTCCATATATCCCGGTCAAACATCTCGACAGAGAAGAACCGGACCGGCACATGGCGGTTTGTCCGGCCAGGCTACCACGAAAAGACCGCCCCCTGCAGCCGGGCCTGTCCGGCCGGTGAGGATATCGCCCGGATTGAAATGCTGGCGGGCCGGGGCATGTACCCGGCGGCCTGGGAAACCATCATGCGGGAAAATCCCTTTCCCGCCATCTGCGGGCGGGTCTGTTTCCATCCCTGCGAAGGGGTCTGCAACCGGGCCGAAATGGACACCCCCGTGGCCATTCACCACCTGGAACGGTTCATCGGCGATACCGCCCTCCGGGAAGGATATCCCGTCCCCCACCCCTTTTACGGCGACGAGGCCGAACTGGCCCGCCGGTCCGCCATCAACAAACGGATCGCCATCGCCGGGGCCGGTCCGGCCGGTTTGTCCGCCGCCTATTTTCTGACCCGGCTGGGCTTTGCATGTGAGGTATTCGAAGCCGACACCGAACCCGGCGGCGTTCTCCGGTGGGGGATTCCCTGGTACCGGCTGCCGGAAGACGTGCTCAAGATTGAAATTTCACGGATCATCGACATGGGGGTCCGGATTCACTGCAAACAGCCCGTAACACGGGAATTCCTGAAAGAGGCCCGGAAAGAATTCGATGCCGTCTTCATGGGATGCGGTCACGGACGCTCGGTTTCCCTGCGGATTCCCGGCGAGGAATATGCCGCCGACGGGCTTCTGTTCCTCCATACCGCCCGGGACAGCCGTCCGCCCCGGGCACAGGGCACGGCGGCCGTGATCGGCGGCGGCAACACCGCCATCGATGTGTCCCGCACCCTGGTCCGGCTGGGGGCGGAACCGATGATCCTCTACCGCCGCCGCAGGGAGGATATGCCCGCCTTTGACCATGAAATCGAAATGGCCCTGGAAGAAGGCATTGCCCTGAAAGAACTGGCGGCGCCGGTCCGGATCGAGGCGGCGGACGGAGGATACGACATCACCGTCCAGCGGATGAAATTCGCCGGCATGGAGACGGAAACGGGACGGGGCCGGATGGTTCCCGACGGGGACAGAACCGAAGTGATTCATGTGGATCAGGTCTTTTCCGCCATCGGCGGCGAACCGGGGGAAAACTGGTACACGCCCCCGCAGGAGAGCGACCGGGTGCTGCATCTGAATCACTGCGCGTTTACCGAAGCGGATCTGCCGACGGTCTACGGCGGCGATCTGACCAATCCGGTCAAGAGCGCCGCCGACGCCATCGCCTCCGGCAAAGAAGCGGCGGTGGTGCTGGATACCTTCTTCCGGGAAGGACGTGGCGCGATTCTGGAACGGGTCAACGCCTGCCGCATCGGCAGCGGTCCGTCTCTTTCCATGGAAATCTATCTGGGCGGCGAGCGGCGCAAACGGGATGTCCATATCGTCGGCTATGACGAAATCAATACCGACTACTTTTTCCCCGCAGAACGGTCCGCGCCGTCCGTACTGCCCATGACGAAACGGGTGGAAGGCTTTTCCGAGGTCGAAGGCGATCTGCCGCCGGACGCGGCCACCGCCGAGGCGCAACGGTGTTTCAACTGCGGCATCTGCAATGAATGCGACAACTGCCGTCTCTACTGTCCCGAAGTCGCCATCTACATGGACGGAACCCGGTGCATCAACCTCGACTACTGCAAGGGGTGCGGCATCTGTGTGGAGGAGTGTCCCCGCAGCGCCATGTCCCTGGAGGAGGAAAAGATATGAAAGCGGTCATCGAAGGAAGTCACGCTGTATCCGAGGCGGTGCGCATGGCCCGGGTTCAGGTCATGTCCGCCTATCCCATCACCCCCCAGACCCACATCGTCGAAGCCCTGTCGGAGTATGTCTCCGAGGGTCGGATGGATGCAAAATTCATCTGCGTGGAGAGCGAACATTCCGCTATGGCGGCGGTGATCGGGGCCGCCAGCGGCGGGGTCCGGACCTTCACGGCCTCCTCCTCCCACGGTCTGGCGCTGATGCATGAACTGCTCCACTGGTCTGCAGCGGCCCGGCTGCCCATTGTCATGGCCGAGGTGAACCGGGCCCTGGGGCCGGGGTGGAACATCTGGATGGACCAGACTGACAGCCTGGCACAGCGGGACACGGGATGGATCCAGCTTTACTGCGAAGACGGCCAGGAAGTGTTCGATACGACACTGCAGGCCTACCGGCTGGCCGAGATGGTGAACCTGCCGGTGATGGTGGTGCTGGATGCCTTTTTTCTCTCCCATACCTATGAACCGGTGGACCTTCCCGACCAGGAGACGGTGGACCGGTTTCTGCCGGAATTCGTTCCCAAAATTCATCTCGATGCCGCCGATCCCTGCGCCATGAGCCAGATGGCCCCGCCCGGCGTCTACATGGAAATGCGCCACAACATTCAGCAGGGAATGGAACAGGTTCCCCGCGCCTTTGCCGAACTGGAGGATTCCTTTGAAACGGTATTCAATCGGCGGTACGGGATGCTGGAGCCGGTCCGGTGCGAGGATGCGGATGTGATTCTGGTGGTGACCGGAACCGCCGCCAGCACCTGCCGTCAGGTGGTGGCGGATCTGAGAGCCGCAGGTGAAAAGGTCGGCATGGTGAAACTGAAGATGTTCCGCCCCTTTCCCCTGCAGGCCGTCCGGGACGTCCTCGGCGGGGCCCGCAAGGTGGCCGTGCTGGACCGAAACTTCTCCTTCGGGGCCAGCGGCATCTTCGCCCAGGAAATCCGGGCCGCCCTCTGCAACCAGCCGGGCCATCCGCCGGTCTTCGGCTACATCGCCGGACTCGGCGGCAGGGACATTACCCCGGCGACCCTTGAGAAAATCTACCGGATGACCCGGGAGGCCGGTGCGCCCGAACAGGAGAGTGTCTGGATTTTCAATGATCAGTGACAGCATGCACGGTGACTGTTCATCAATACCCATACCGATTATCTTCAGGAGTTGAAGACATGAATCATACGACCCATCCCGCCACCGGCGGGATTCAACCAGTTGACTATATGCACTCCGGCCATGTGGGATGCCCCGGATGCGGCGGTGCGGTGGCGATGAAGTTCGCCCTCCGGGCACTGGGGGAAAAGACCATGCTGGTCGTTCCCGCCTCCTGCTGGGCCATTATCGCCGGCGCCCATCCCCAGACTTCACTCAAGGTTCCGGTGCTTCACACGGCCTTTGAAACCGCCGGCGCGGCCGCCAGCGGCCTCCGGGCGGCCCTGGACCGGCGGGGTGACACCGAAACCACGGTGGTGGCCTGGGCCGGAGACGGCGGCACGTTCGACATCGGGTTTCAGGCCCTTTCGGGTGCGGTGGAACGAAACGAAGACTTCATCTATGTCTGCTATGACAATGAAGCCTACATGAACACCGGCGTACAGCGGAGTTCCTCCACGCCCTTCGGCACACGGACCACCACAACGCCCGGCGAGGGATGGAAACAGACCCGGAAGAAGAATATCATCGAAGCACTGGCGGCCCACCGGATTCCCTACGCGGCCACCGCCAGCATCGCCTATCCCGATGATATGATGCGGAAATTCGAAACAGCGCGGAACATGAAAGGCGGCAGCCGGTTTATCCATGTCTATGCCACATGCCCCACCGGGTGGCGGGTGGCATCGGACCAGTGCATCAAAATCGCCCGGCTGGCGGTGCAGAGCAATCTCTTTCCGCTGTACGAGGTCGAGAACGGTTATCGCTATACCATCAACTATGAAAATCCGTCACCGAAACCGGTGAAGGAATACATGCAGGTGCAGGGCCGGTTCAAGCACCTGAAGGATGCCGATTATGCGGCCATTCAGGAGATGGTGGACGAAGACTGGCAACTGCTGAACCGGAAGGTGGGTCTGAATATTGAACAGTAGCAGCAACTGGAAAACCGCTCTGCTGCGCTCCTCCATGCCCCTGGAAATGGAGGCGTCCCGGCTTCTGGTGGACGAAGGGTTCACGGTCAATGCCGCGTTCAAGTATGCCTGGAGTGACAGTGAAGATATCCGGGATTCGGCGGTGGACATTCACGCCCGCGCCCTGCTGCCGGTTCCGGAACTGGAAGACTCTGATGTGCAGGTGGAACTGCTGGTCAACTGCTCCCCCCGGCATCCGGATGTCTCCTGGCTATTCCTGCCGGACCCGAACCGGCCGGAGACCTCCCCGGTGCAACCGGGAAACGCGCTCCGGATCGTGGATCAGTTCGCGCCCTATGTGATTTCTCCGGCGGCCTGGGCGGAATTTGAAGGGACGCTTCCGGTCTGCTACCGGGGCATTGAAGTCGAAATGGAAACGGGCCGGGAGAACGGACCGGCATTCCGGCAGGGGTTGTCCCGGATGCAGAACGCCCTGCCCCGGCTCTTTACCGAAAACACGATGGATTTCCTGTCCGGCCCCCGGTCGGAGAATCTGCCCTTTCTGTTCTGCCCGGTCCTCATCACGAATGCGCCGCTCT
>JBEPXL010000096.1:0-9393 GCA_041641935.1 Desulfobacteraceae bacterium
TATCCTCCGTTTTTTTCCGGAACTCCTTCCCCATTACCCATTCTGTTCCCGTACAGCAGTCCCTGAACAGCAAACGATCAATAACCAGTCGCTGCCACGGTTTCTTCGGAAACAGACAGCGGATTCAAGAAAGGAATATCTGCAATGCCATCTTCATTCATGACATTGTTTCCCGGCCTGAAGACCCATCTTGAGTTTACAAAGATGTCTCTGCAGTCCTGTGTTGAACTGACCGACTACAGCATGAATCTCTTTTCTTCTTCCATGAAAATGATGCGCGGATTCAATCCCATGGCCGGTGCCGTGGGTTTCCCGGTGCAGCAGATGCCGATGCCGGACGGAATGAGCAACATGGTCCATTACATGGAAATGATACGCCACTTCAGTGATGATCTTCTGGATGTATCCTCCCAGACATTTGTGGATACCCTGAAACTCTACCAGCAGGAACGAAACGGTGAACTGGCGTTTATCCGGTTTCTGACCGAAGATCCCCCCGATCAGGACTGGACCGAGGAATATGAAGCGGCCCATATTCTGCTGGATCTGCCCAGCCTTCGGCTTGTGGATATTTCCCGGGAGAAGGAACATGATATTCAGAACTATACCGTTGTTTTCGCGCCCAGAGCGGGACATCATTCCAATATCGCCGAACGGGTCGCCCTGTTCCTGCGGAAGCAGGGGCTGACGCGAGTGGCGGTAGTGGAACAGAAATGCGCGGAAGAGGTTCCCCTTCAGGTCGGGGACAATCGCCACCGGGAGGGGTTCGATGGACAGGTGGACCAGTACCGGGAAGTGCTGACGCATCTGAAAGAGCGTACCGGCTATCCGGCGCATCTGGTGGCCGTGTGCCAGCCGGGCCCGCTGCTGATGAGTACCCTGATTCTGTACCCGGAACTGGGGAAGACATTCGGTTCGGCGGGCTCCCCCATGCACACGGAAGCCCAGAGCGGTTTCTTCACCGACTTTTCCCGTGCGATGGGAGAAAAAATGATCGATTTTCTGGTCGATGCCTTTGGCCAGGTCGTCCCCGATGACCAGCCCGGCGCCGGACGAAAGGTCTATGACGGCAGGGTCCATTTACTGGGATTCTATTTCATGGGAATGGACCAGCATCTCCGGAATTTCAAAAAACTGCTGCGGGATCTGAAGACGGGGGATGAAGAATCGGCAAGACGGCAGCAGGCTTTCTATCAGTGGTACAACTATGTCCATCATTTTCCGGCCGGTTTCATCAAGGATACCTACAAGAAGGTCTTTGTCCGCAATGATCTGATGAATGACGGAATTGAGATCGGGGAACGGGTCGCCAGAATCGGGGATTATCCGACATCGGTCCCGATCTGGGCACTGGGCGGAACCAAGGATGAAATCGCACCTCCCGGCCAGGCGACGGAGCATTTGAACATGATTCCGGGGCTTGCGGAAGACAAAAAACTGAACCTGATCTGTGAGGCGGGGCATATGGGGCTGTTCCGTTCCAGAAAAATTCTTGAGCAGTTCTATACCAGAATTGCGGCGTTTATGCTGGAGAACAGTGATATGAAGTCGAAGGCTTGATGATGTGTGCAGGTTTCCGGAATCACCTTCGTTCCGGTGGTTCCGGAAACCCCAATCCCGTATTGACAAACCACCCGGAGTCAGGCAAAAGAGAAACCAGTTTTCTTCTTTTTTTCATCCTCTTTTTCCATGACAGCATCGGGGTGAACCACCATGTCCCAGCCATCCCCCTCCTTCAAGGTGATCTTTGACGGCAGGATCAGATCCGGCCATGATCCGGAGCAGGTCCGCAACAGACTCTCCTCTCTATTCCGCACCAGTGCCATCGAAATCAACCGCCTTTTCATCAACGCCCCCGTCGCCGTCAAAAACAGTCTCAGCCATCCGGATGCCCTGAAATACCAGCAGGCGCTGGAACAGGCAGGCGTCCATTGCCACATTGAAAACGAAAATGCCATCCCGGACAATCCTCCGGAACCGTCCCCGGCTGTACCGTCGTCTCCGTCACCGGCAGTAACGCTTACCTGTCCCAAATGCGGCTTTGCGCAGCCCCGGGGGCTGGAATGTGCCCGGTGCGGCGTCATTTTCAGCAAACTCGCCACGCCGAATGGTCCGGATATGCCGGCAGACACCGCTGAACCCGTTGCGGAGTCCGACCATGCAGATGCAGAATCCGATCCGGAATGGATACTCGACGCAAGACAGATTGACCAGGAAGGCTGGATCGCCCTTGCGGTGGGGCTCGTGCTGTCGGGGCTTCCCTTCACGTCCTCCCTGTTGCGGGCAGCCATGCACGGCTTCATCACCCTCGTCCATGAATTCGGCCATTCCGTGACCGCATGGATTTTCGGATATCCCTCTTTCCCTGCCTTTGATTTTGTGTACGGCGGCGGCGTCGCGATCCATTTTGACAGAGAAATTCAACTGCTGCTGGTCATTTACGCCGGATTCGGCGTTCTGTTTTACCTCTACCGCCACAACCGTTTCACTCTCACCGTCCTTTCCATCGCGGCCGGAATCTATACCATTCTTGCCTTTACCCCGGCCCATGAAATTCTCGGCCTTTTCATGGGACACGGAACGGAACTGGTCTTTGCCGGAATCTTCCTCTACCGTGCCATCAGCAGCAGCGGGGTCATCATCTCCATTGAACGGCCGCTGTATGCTTTCGTGGCATTCTTTACCATTTTCAACGCCATCCATTTTGCCTATGGCCTCATGAATGATCCCGTCGCCCGGTATGACTACCGCCTCGGAAAAGGGGGCCTCACCCATGATTTCATTCGCATCGGGACCGATTATCTGGGCGTCGATTTCGGAACCGTCGCCGCATTTTTCCTTTTCTGTGCTGTTATAACGCCTGTCTTTTCCTTTCTTTTTTTCCGATATCAACGGCGCATTTTCCTGGTATTTCTGAAGCTGAGCAAACGGGAGCCGGTTTCCTGATTTTTTCTCAATGATGTTGTGAAGTCATCTCCCTGTCTTTATATCCCGTTTGACACACATGACCGGATGAAATAAGTATACAGATTACCTGTTGCATCGGGGATGGAGGAGAGGAAATCATGTCAGCCTGGCTCTGGGGGATTCTGATACTGTCGGCAGGACTTTTTGCTGTAAAAATGGCATATGTTTTCAGTACCGCACTGGTCCTGCCGGTGACGCGGGGAGCCCTCTACGTTTCCACGTCGCAGGCCCGCATCACAGCCTTTCTGGAGGCTGTTCCCATGCAGACAGGGCAGTTGCTGGTCGATATTGGATGCGGTGACGGCCGCGTGCTGACGGCGGTCCGGGAGCGGTACCGTGCCGATGCCGTCGGGTATGAGCTCAACCCCCTGGCATGGCTCCGGGCGCAGTACCGTGTGTTCGGCATTCAGGGCATCAAGGTCCACCGCCGGAGCTTCTGGAAGGCGGATCTCACCGGAGCGGATACCGTCTTCTGCTATCTCTTTCCGGATGTGATGAAGGATCTGGCCGTTAAGCTCCGTTCCGAACTGAAACCCGGTGCGGTGGTGGTTTCCTGTAATTTTCAGCTGCCGGGTTTTACACCGGATACCGTACTCTATCCGGGAGGATCACTGAACAGTGATCCGATCTTTATTTACCGGATGCCGACCCATGAAACACGGAACGGATGACATCAGAAACCGAAAGGGAAGGAGAGCGGTAATACACATGACGGAACAGTTGCACCGATGGGATGTTACACCGGCGGAAGCAGTCGCGCTGCAGAAGGAACTGGCGGACCGGCTGGTGATCGAGAACCGGTTCGGGGAGATACGGACGGTGGCGGGTGTCGATATGGGCATCAGGGACGATACCGCACGGGCGGCTGTGGTGGTACTCTCTTTTCCGGAACTGGCGGTCATCGACTACGCTGTCGCCGAGCAGCCGGTTCCTTTTCCTTACATTCCGGGCCTGCTCACATTCCGGGAAGGGCCGGTGGTGCTGGATGCCATGGATCGTCTTTCCACGACACCGGATCTGCTCATTTTTGACGGACAGGGCATTGCCCACCCCCGGCGGCTCGGGATCGCAAGCCATATGGGACTGATTCTGGATATTCCGTCCATCGGATGTGCCAAATCACGGCTCTGCGGCCATTATGAGGAACCGGACGAGGAGAAGGGCAGTCAGTCTCCACTGATCTACTACAGAAAGACCATCGGCATGGTGGTGCGGACCCGTACCCGGGTCAAGCCTGTCTATGTCTCTCCCGGCCACCGGGTTGATCTGCCCACCGCTGTGGACTATGTCCTGGCCTGCTGTACACGGTACCGGCTTCCGGAGACGACCCGCTGGTCCCACAACGTCGCCGGGGGAAAAGTGCCGGAGATCAGGCCCTCCGCTTCCTGACCGGACCGCGCATTCAGCTTCATTCCATACCCCGGCCTGTGCTTTTTCTTCCCCTGCCGTTGACTTGCAGAGAGGGAAGATTAGTTTTTGTCTGTTCCATCGTCATGTTGATCCGTCTGGCCTGAATCCGACCGGGAAGGAGAGTTTCGTTTGAAAGGTTCGCAGAACGAACACAAACATGTGCATTCGCACCAGCATACCCATACCCACGATCATGAGCACCGCCATGAAGATGGAACGACCCACTCCCATACCCACACCCATACCCATGAACATATGCACGAACACATTCATTCCCACGAACACAGCACAACCTCCTATGTTCATGATCATGAACATGACGGAGACCGTGCCCACGGTTCCCATAACCATGATCATCCGGATCATGATTCGGAAATCCACCGCCATACCCACTGACCTCGAACGGGAGCGGTATCGTTCCGGTTGAAATCTGTTCCGGATGTGCTTATATTCTTACGTAATCTCTTATTGAGGAGGCTTTCCATGCAGGTACTGGTTCTCTACTATTCCAAAGGCGGCAACACAAGAAAGCTGGCCCAGGCCATTGTCCGGGGCGTCGAGTCCGTTGAGGGCGTCACCGCGGTCGTCAAAACCGCTGAAAACGTGACAAAAGAAGATTTTCTGGCATCCGAGGGCATCATTGCCGGTTCTCCGGTCTATTTCGGCAGCATGGCCGCGGAACTGAAGAAGGTGTTTGACGACTTTGTCAGCACCAGAAAGAAGATGGAAGGCAAGATCGGGGCTGCCTTTGCCACCTCCGGTGATCCCACCGGCGGCAAGGAGACCACCATGATCTCGATTATCCAGTGCCTTCTGATCTACGGCATGGTCATCGTCGGTGATCCCATGTCCGCCACCGGCCATTACGGAACCGCCTGTGCGGGAGCGCCGGACAGCGGCACCGAGGAAAACGGTACGAAACTGGGCCGCCGGGTGGCGGAACTGACCCTGAAAGTCCGGGGATAAACCGGCAGGGAAGGAGAACAACCATTCACCTTTTACAAAACAGGATGACGCAATGACCCAGACGATACAGAATGCCTATGATATTGTTATTCTCGGAACCGGTCCGGCCGGTCTGCAGGCGGCGATCCATGCGGGCCGGGCCAAGGCATCGGTTCTGGTGATGGGACGGGAGCACAAGTCGAGCATCTACAGGGCCCATGTGGAAAACTACTGCTGCCTCAGCAATCTTTCCGGTGAGGATATTCTGCGGAAAGGCATTGAGCAGGCAACCGGTGCAGGGGCCCATTTTCTCCATGAAGATGTGATCAAAACCACTCAGGATGATACGGGCGGTTTTGTCATCAACACCGAAAGTGAACGGGAGATCCATACCCATGCATTGATTCTGTCGATGGGCATTACCCGCAACCGGCTGGGGGTCCCCGGTGAAAAGGCGCTGATCGGCAGCGGCGTCAGCTATTGCGTTGACTGTGATGCCAATTTCTACCGGGGAGAAACGGTAGCCGTGATCGGAAACGAGTCAGCGGCGGTCTCCGGCGCGCTGACCCTTCTCTTTTACGCCGACACCGTCCATCTCATCGCGGATGAACTCCGGGTGACCGAGCGGCTGGCGTATCAGGTGCAGGAATCCGCTGTACAGCTTCATACCGGACGTAAGGTGACGGAAATCATCGGGGAACAGAAGGTGGATGGCATCCTGCTCGACAACGGGGAGCGGCTGGATGTGGCCGGGGTTTTCATCGAAACCGGCGCAAAAGGGGCCGTGGAACTGGCCGCGACCCTGGGCGTGGCCCTTGATCCGGAAAAATACCAGTACATCGTCACCGACAAGCAGCAGCAGACGAACATCCCCGGCATCTATGCCGCAGGGGATATCTGCGGTCCGCCGTGGCAGATGGCAAAAGCCGTGGGAGAGGGGTGCGTGGCCGGTCTGGCCGCCGCCAAGTATGCCAAAAAGCGCCGGTGACCGAACCGGTTTCTGTTCTGTATCATGATGTTCCGGCTTTTGACGCTGGAGCCGGAGCATCATCATTTCCCTTTATTGTTTGTTCTGCGGTGATACCATCATCTGGTGTTCAGGAGTATCCGCAAAAATGTTTTTGATCTGCCCTGCCTGCTTTTCACCCGGAAGTCCATCTCCATCGCCGCGCAGATAAAGCGTCTGTGTCGGATAGGCGAATTCGATACCCGCTTCCCTGAACTGCCGGAAGATGGCCAGGTTGATGGCCTGCTGTGTGTCCATGTAGATATTGTAATCCGGGTCACGGATCCAGTACACCACTTCAAAGTTGAGGGCGTATGTGCCGTATTCCTTGAAGTGGGCGCGGTCGAACCATACTTTTTTCTGTTCCTCGACAATTTCCTTTATTATTTCCGGAATCCGGATCAGCTTTTCATGGGAGGTCTGGTAGACAACACCGATGGAAAAGACCACCCGCCGCTCAAACATGCGCTTGTAATTCCGTATCCGGCTGGAGAGCAGGTCGGTGTTGGAGAAGATGATCTGCTCGCCGGACAGGCTCCTGATCCGGGTTGTCTTGAGTCCGATATGTTCCACTGTCCCCAGATAATCCCCGATGATGATGAAGTCCCCGATGACAAACGGCTTGTCAAGTACAATGGAAAAGGAGGCGAAGAGATCGCCCAGGATGTTCTGAACCGCCAGAGCCACGGCGATACCACTGATCCCGAGACCGGCGACAAGGGTGGTAATATCCACGCCCAGATTGTCGAGGGCGGCCAGCGCGATGAGAACCCAGAGGACAATCCGGAGAACAAAGCTGACGGACCCGAGGGTGGTGACGGTGCTGGCACTGGTTTCAATCTTCTGTTTCTTGTATTCGCTGAACCAGAAGGTAAGGGCGTGGGATGCAAGAATCCCTACCTGTATCAGAAGGACGATGACAGTGATCGAACTGACGGCCTGTTCGACTTTCTCCGGCAGTTTCAGATACAGGGCGCCAAGGTAGATTGCCATGATCACGAGTACGGTCAGATAAACCCGTTCCAGCAGTTCAATGGTGAGATGAACCCAGCCTTTGGGACCGGTGAGATCGTATTTTTTGAGTCGGGACAGAATCACCCGGCGGATAATGCGAAACAGGAAGTACAGCAGAATGGCTGTCCCCAGGGCGATGATCCAGGTCTGCAGCGGATTGCCGTAGATTTCCCTTTCCAGGTTGCCGATAATCAACTTGTCAAAAAAAGCCCGGTCAAAGAACTTCTCCATTGTTCTCTCCTTCTGAACGTGAACCGATCTATGGTTATTTCCGGATGTTTCTGACTGTCTGCCCGACCGCAGCAGCATATGACAGGATCAGTGTGACGGATCGGTATAACTCCTGTACTATAAAAAGAAGAGCTATTCTATATCCACAGAGGGAAAAATGTAAATCAGAAGGGAGAACGACCGGCACACCTCAGCGGGCGATGGTGGGCAGAGTGCCCACCCTGCTGACGATGGGATTTCGGGAATTACAAAGGAAAGGGGAGGAGGAAAAAAGGAGCGGCGGATTCGTCTCCGCCGGTCCGGTTTTACGGTCGATGGAATGGCAGCGTTGAATACGCATGCCTGCTCTTCAGCGGTTTGTTCCGGTTTTCCCTGCACTGACAGAAGCCGGGCAGGCCGGCCGTCATGTCGTCAAGAAGAGTGATCCGCTCGGAAAGCTGCCGGATGTTGTACGGTTTCTGGAGCACGGAAACCGGATCAAGATGATAATCCACTACGATCTGCAGGGCAGGATAACCGCTCGTGACCAGGAGCCGGATATGCGGCTGCAGGCGGTGGAGGCAGTGAAAGAGGGTAATCCCGCACATATCCGGCAGATCATAATCCAGAAGCAGATAATCGAATTTCTGATCCGTGGAAAACAGTTCGATGGCTTCGGCCCCGGTTCCGGCGGAGAAGGTGTGACAGCCGATGCTCTGCAGCATCCGACAGGTGACATCTCTTACCGCGTTTTCATCATCGACAACCAGTACCACTTTTTTTCGGTCCGTGACCGTACGCTGTTTATCTTTCATAGGTCATCCTTTCAGTGAATATGCAGAGAAGGACCATGGAGAATGCGGCGGCGGCGCAGTGTTACCATACGCCGGCCACCGATTTTATCCTGATCCGGATGATCTGAATGCTGTTACTGCCGTTTACTGCGGGGTCGCCGAAACCATGTCTCCGGCTGTTTCGGCTTTCGCTATTCCGGCCAGTGATTCCAGCAGGGCTGCGTCCTCTTTCAGAAACAGCTTGTGAATGTCGAGAATCAGGAAAAACTGCCCCTCCTTCTTTCCGATCCCCTTCACATGCTCTGTCTTCCATCGTGTACCGATTTTCGGCGGTTTTTCTATCTGCGCCGGTTCCACAGAGAAAACATCCTCTACCGCATCCGCCATTGCACCGATCTGCAGGATCTCACCCTGAACAGAGAGTTCCAGCACAATGATACGGGTATGGGATGTCTGTTTCGTCTCCGCAAGGCCGAGTTTCATCCGAAGATCGGCCACCGGAACGATACTGCCCCGCACATTGATGATGCCCCGCATGAACCGGGGTGTACCGGGAACCCTGGTGATGGTTGAAATGTCCAGAATTTCCCGGACATTCTGTACCTCGATCGAGAAAAGTTCGTCCCCCAGACGGAAGGTGAGATGATTGGTTCCGCTCCGGGTATCCAGTTGATCCAGCATGAAACCTCCTTATCCGGTATATTCTTCAAACATGTCTTCATTCGGATTGTCGGAATAACGTCCTTCTTCAAGTTCGATCGGACCGTCTCCGGCAGTGGTGGGATAGAAATCCTGTTTGCGTTTTCCCTGGCCGTTTCCACCGGCGCCGGCTCCTGAAGACCAGCTGTTTCTGACGGGGGAATGAACAAAGGAGGCGGGCGCTGCATGGGCAATCCGTTTCCTCTGTTTTTCATTACCGTTTCCGCCTTCGGGAAGACGCCGGAGCCGTTTATCCGCTTCATCGACCTTGAAGAACTGCATCATGACCTGGAGATGTTCGGCCTGTTCCGCCAGGCTTTCGGATGTGGAGGCCATTTCTTCGGATAT